>JARGOJ010000201.1 GCA_029210225.1 Planctomycetota bacterium | reverse complement strand
ATTCTTGCTGAGTCTCCTGAAGTCCTTCCACGGTGCCAACAAGCGCCGTCAACGACTCCATGAGCGTGACCTGATTTTTCAACAAAACGAGCAAAGCACCGTTAAGCACAGACAAAGATAGACGATCAGGGGCTTCCTTAATCGTCTCATGCAATTTATCCGTTACTCGACGCGCATCTCGCGTTGCCTTTGTCAGCTCTTTCAAGGACACTGAACACCTATTTCAAAACTACATCAAAGACCCTCGTCGCTGTGTTTTCGGATCTAGGGGGTACAATTAGCTCATAACCTTATCATGGGTGCCACCAAGTTCAAGGACTTACCCAAGCGACTTTGAAAATGGTCGAGCCTCCCTGTTGACTTGAACCATGAAGATCATAGAACTTTGTCACTTATGCGAGACCTAAACACCACTTTCCTTGCCCTCATCCTCATCGTCAACCTCTCAGGTTGCGGCTATACCTTTGGCGTGGTCGCCAGAGAAAATGTCCGAAAAGTGGCCGTCCCCGTCTTCGAAAACAAGACCCTCCGAAGGGCCTTCGAAAAAGACCTGACCTTCGCCGTCCAACGAGAAATTAAAGAAACTCTTCCCTACCTTTTATCTCTCGAAGACGATGCCGACCTCACTCTCAAGGGGACGATCCTATCCATCAATGAGTCAGTACTCGTCGAAGGTCGAGACGATCAAGTTCTCGAAGGTCTCATTCAAATCACGGTGCAAGTTCAACTTTTTGACCGTATGGGGAACCTGCTCCCCATCACCCGCCAAGCAAGCGACAACCAAGCAATGACTCAGATGGTTCTCACCGATCAAGCTGAGTTTGTCTTGTCTCGCGGCGAAACAAGAGACACAGCAACCCGGGAAGCCATCAAAGAAATGGCTGAACGAATCGCCCAGATTTTAGCGGGTCCCCCTTCTATTAAGACGGGACCCTGACACAATAGCCATCGCAACCCTGGCCTAGATCACTAATTACGAGGAAAAACCTTGTCTGACTCAAACTCCCCAAACGACGACAACAAGTCCTTCACCGGGTTTATCCTGGTGGCCCTAGGCATCCTCTTTGTCGCCTTCCTCGCCTCCGCTGCCTTTGGAACGATGGGCACCCCTGTCCTCGATCACAATGAATTCCTCAAACATGTTGAGAAGAACGAACTTGAGAAGGTGACCTTCCACGAAACCGACGCGGACGTTATCTTTCGCCCCGGTGACCTCTCCGGAAAAATCGGACCACTGCGCCAGCGGGTCAACTTCATCAGTCGAGAGCAAGCCGTTGAAATCGCCGGCCTCGTTCGTGATATCACCACCAAAGACAAGAACATCACCACTCGTATCAACGCCCTCGCCGAATCAGGCGACTCGAAGTTTCTCTTTTGGATATTAAGCAGCGCCCTATTCTGCTTCGCCTTCTACTTCCTCTTCATCCGACCCATGCGAATGGGCCCCGGAGGTGGAATCATGAACTTCGGAAAGAGCCGCCACAAGTCCGTCACCAAGAACACCGGCGTCAAATTATCCGATGTTGCGGGGGTTCAAGAGGCCAAAGCGGAAGTCGAAGAAGTCATCCAATACCTCAAGAACCCCGAGCGCTTCCGCCGCCTCGGTGCTCGAATCCCCAAGGGCGTCCTCCTCGTCGGCGCCCCAGGAACCGGAAAAACACTCCTCGCCAAAGCCACCGCCGGTGAAGCCGGAGTCGCTTTCTTTGCCGCCTCAGGCTCAGACTTCGTCGAAATGTTCGCTGGTGTCGGCGCAAGCCGCGCCCGAGACCTCTTCAAACAAGCTCGGGAAAACTCACCATGCATCCTCTTCTTAGATGAAATCGACGCCGTCGGTCGCCAACGTGGAAGCAACTACAGCGGCGGCCATGATGAGCGCGATCAAACCCTCAACCAAATCCTCGTCGAGATGGACGGCTTTGACACCGACACCACCGTGATTGTCATGGCCGCCACCAACCGCCCGGACATCCTCGATAGCGCCCTGATGCGCCCAGGGCGATTTGACCGCAAAATCATGCTCGACCTCCCGGATGTCCAAGGACGGGAAGCTATTTTGAACGTCCACGCCGCCAAAGCCAAGGTCTCCGACGACGTCGACATGAAGATCATCGCCCGTGCAACTCCTGGCTTCTCTGGTGCTGAGCTCGAAGCGACCATCAACGAAGCCGCCCTCGCCGCCGCCCTGAAAGATCACGACGCCATCGATCATGACGACCTCGAAGAAGCCCGGGATAAAGTTCGCTGGGGCCGTCAAAAGCAAGGGCGAACCATGGACGCCGACGACCTCAAAGCCACTGCTTGGCACGAAGCTGGTCACACCCTCATCGCTGTGAAGATCGAAGAGTGTGACCCCGTCCACAAAGTCACAATCATCCCCCGAGGCATGGCCTTGGGAGCTACGATGTCCCTCCCCGAACGAGACATCGTAGGCCTGAAGAAGCAAGAAATCCTCGCCAAAATCGCCATGTGTTTTGGAGGTCGTATCGCAGAGGAGATCGTCACCGATGACCTCTCAACTGGCGCTTCCAACGATCTAGAGCAGGCCACAAGCCTGGCTCGCCGAATGGTCTGTGAGTGGGGTATGGCCGAAAATCTCGGCCCCATCTCATTCAAAGATGACAACGAGAGCATGATGCGGGAGCGGAATCACTCTGAAGAAACCGCCCAGAAGATTGACCAAGAGATTCGTCGAATCATGGACGAACAATACGCCCGCGCAGAATCCATCATCAAAGAGAACTATGACTCCCTCGAACGCATCGCCGAGGCCTTGCTTCTCCACGAGACCATCAACGGCCCCGAGGTCGACAGACTTCTCACCGGGACAAGCGCCAAAGACCTGAAGGCTGAGAAAGAAAAGAAGGTCCGCGTCATCAATCGCATCGCCCAAGCCAAGCCCGTCAACCCTGACGATGTCGATGAAGAAGCCATAGAGGAGCTGCCAACAAGCGCGGCGGCGGCGAAAACAGTGGATTCTGAGGGGAAGACCGAGGTCATCAAGACAGCGGAGAATCTGGATCAAGGCGAAGCGGCGCAGGATTCTTCCGCACAGGAGACCGCTGCTAAAGAGCCAGAAGCCCAATCTTCAGAAGGGGCCGACACCGAAGCTGCCAAGGAAGAAGAGCCTAAGGAAGAAGACGCGAAGGATGACGGGCCGAAGGCTTAACGGCCTTCTTGGCTCTTCGCGAAAGCCTTCTTAAAGATCTCGACAGACCTCTTTAGGATGGGATTGTCCGCCATACCCTTGACCCGAAAAAGGCGATCTCCGTCGCTGACCGCGAGTTCGTAGACTTCCCCGCTTAGCATTGGATCGGGCAAGCTCTTGGTGGTGAAGAATCCGATTTCATCGATGTCTTTATAGAGACCACCGATAATCATCTTATCCCCCGAGCTCTCCTCCAGAGACTGCACTTTCAAGCCTGCGATCAGGTCTTTGGGCATCCAGCCCTTCTTGGCTTTGCGAGCAAAGAGGACATAAACCCGAGCTTTGCCGTCTGGGCCTCGCTCGACCAAGATGAACTCGCCATAAAAGGATGTCTTCCCCCACTTTGGAAGCCCCTTAGGATTCGCCGGCAAGAGCTCGCCCGTTTCACTGTGAAATCGCTGCTTCGGCTCCGACCAAGAACGATAGACGACGACGGCTCCGACCAAAGCTGCGAACAGCGCTAAGATGATGATTAGCTTCTTCATAGCTCCCATCCAACTTCACAAAAGCCCGACCGACAAGATCTCGAAACGAATTCTTTTTCCGTTCCATGAAACGAAAAATCTTATGAATGAATCTTTTATGAAACGAACCGTAAGCGGCGAGATGTCCGCTATCTAAGTCATGGCCTCAAAGATTTTTTTTTGAAAGTTGGTACTTTGATTGCTTAAGGAATGAGAGTTGTTATTTTGGACGGATCACTATCCGGAGAGAAGGAGAGTTACTCATGGCTCTAAGTCGTCAATCAATCGCCGCGCTTTTCCTAAGCACAGCTCTTTGTCTTCCTGCTTTTGCGCAAGACAAAGACCAAAAACCCAGCACAAACCAGAGCCCTGCTCCAACGCTGGATCTTGAGAATCCTGACCTCGACGCTGATCCTTTAACGAAGGATCAAGTCAACGATGTGAAGCGCAATATTGATAATCAAGCGCCAGACCTCGACGCCAACTTCGATCCGAATAATCCTCCTGCTGAGGTCCGCACTGCTGTCGACCAACGTCTTGCTCAACTACAACAGCAATACGACGACATGCAGAAGAAATACGACGAGCTCGCTGAAATGCGCGGCAAAGACAAAGAATCCTACGACAAGCGCGTCGAAGAGCTTGAGCGATCAGTGCTCGACAGCCAGATCGACAGCACGAAAGCTCGCATTGACGCTCTCGAAGCCAAGCGCGGAATCGCTCAGGCCCTCAACGACGTCAACAAAGACGTCGAAGAAGCCACAGCTCCTCCTGTCAGCCCCGAAGGTGGCAGCACAGGCAACGCTGGCGGCGCTAACAACACCTTCCCTGAAGGCCAAATGGACGGCGACGCTCCTGTTGGAAGCACCGACACACTCCCCGCTCCTAGCGAAAGCCCCGACGCTGGTCTTCCTTCAAATCCTCCTGAAAAGAAGCCAACATGGTGGGAAAAGCTCCTCAAGAAAGCCGCCGAAGGCGCTGGTAAAGGCCTCGGTAAGCTCCTCAAGAAAGAACTCGGCAAGCTCCGTAATAAGGCTGACGCGTTCATTAACGAAGAAGGCGACAAGAACCCTAAATATAAAACATGGATTGCCAAAGCGATCCGCGAAGGCGCCGACAATATCCTCTCTGGTAAGTATGCCGACAAGGTTCCTGCCATTCTCGACAAAGTCGGAATCGACGGCGGATCTTCAAACACTGGCTCTTCTAACACTGGAATCGGAAACGATCTTCCTGGAACAGAGATCCCAAGCTTCCCAGGAACTCCTGAGACAAGCACCGGTGGCCAAAACCCAGCTCTTCCTCCAGTGAGCACCGGCTCTAACTCAACTGTTGGCACAAACCAGAATCCTGGCCAGCCAACAATCATTAACAACGGCGGAACTGTGATCATTAACAATGGTGCCAGCAACCAGTATCACCCACAGCCACTTCCACCTATCCCACCAAGCCCAAGAGTCAATCGCCAACCAACTGGAAGCGGCGCTCGCCTCACAATCGATATCAAACTGGGCAAGTAATCACGACCGAATCCAAAAGACAACAACCGATTCATTTCAAGGAGGGGAGCCAAACGGCTCCTCTTTTTGTGTACTAGCAGGGGATGTGGTACCCTGAGTCCCTCCAAATTCTGAACGCCAGAAATCAGGGTTAAAAGTCGAACCATGACAAAAAACCTTCCCGCGCTTGAGCTCGCCCTCCTCCAACAAACCGTTCGGGGCCAGGTTCACAGCTTGAACAACCTCATGACCACCATCGAATTTGCCATCCAAACCCTCGTCCCTAAAGAATCCCAAAGCCGCTTTAGCGCCCTCACCAAAGACGTCGTCGCCGAGCTTGCCGACCTGAGGGCCATCGCCGCTCCCCCTGGGGCCACCGGACGCTCCGGGCCACCAAGCCTCGCAAGAGCCCTCAACGCAGCTTTGCGAATCGCCAAGAACGCTCCCAATACCCCCACCCGAATGACCCTCGACGATTTTGGCCACGTATTCCTCGACCCCGACGACTCCTGGTTTATCACCCGCGCCATCTGTGGTCTCCTGACCGCTCTCGATCGCAGTCAATGCTCGGCCATCCGTCTCCAGACTCATGAAGATGCCTTCGCAGAAATTGTCTATCAGCTCAGCGAGGACAAAGACCCGCGCTGGTCCGAGTCACTCGCGTTTACAGAACAGTTCCTCATCGACGCCGGTGGTCAAATTCACATTGAGAGTGCCCCACAGGAGCGGTCGATTCGAGTTGAAATACCAGAGAGTATCGTGATCATCCCCACTCATATCCACGAACAAGCCAAACAGCGAGCCTCAAGCTTCAAACCGCGCTCTCTATTAGTCATCGACGACGACCTCAACCTTCGTATATACTTCGAAGCGCTTCTGAAATCCGTCGGAATCCAGGCCACCTTTGCCATCAACCCCACAGAAGCTCTGGACAAACTCAACTCAGCAAAGCCGGACGCAGCCTTGATTGACATCAACCTCGGAGACGCAAACGGCTTCGACGTCGCCAAAGCCCTTAAAGAATCCTCCGATTTACCTATCATTATGATGAGCGGTGATGAGGCTTCTAAAGAGTCGGCGCAAAAACTTGAAGAGGTGAAGGCCCTCGGCTACCTCGTTAAACCCTTCGCCATTGACGAACTACAAACTGTGTTTCAAAGCCAGAAAACAAAGGATTGAACTCTATGGTTCAGCGCATCCTCGTGGCTGACGACGACGAACGATTGGCGACTATGGTTGCTGACTTCCTCAAACTCCAGGGATACGAGCTAGAACTCTCATCCGACGGCGCCTCCGCTCTGGCCCGCCTCGGCAAGTTCAAGCCTGATGTACTCATCACCGACATCCAAATGCCCACCCTGGACGGCTTCACCCTCCTCAAGCACACCGTTCAAACTTATCCAAACTGCGCCGTCATCGTAATGACCGGCTACGGCAGCTTGGAGGACGCTGGTAAGGCGAAGCAATACGGAGCCTTCGACTACCTCCAAAAACCCTTCCCCCCTGACGACCTCCTCGCCATCCTTGAGCGCATCAAGAAAGTCGGTGCCAGCCAAGGAGCGACTGACAGCGATCAATTCCCTGAGATGATCGGCGAGAGCGCCGCCATGAAGGATGTCTTCTCACGCATCCTCCAAGTCGCGAACACAGACCTCGCCGTCTTGATTCAAGGAGAGACTGGAACAGGAAAAGAGCTGGTGTCGACAGCCATCCACCGCCTCAGCTTCCGCAACCGAGGTCAATTTGTCGTCGTCAACTGCGCGACTCTCGAACACGACCTCTTCGAAAGCGAGTTGTTTGGCCACACCCAAGGCGCCTTTACCGGAGCCACCCACGCCAAAGAAGGACTCCTCGCCGCCGCCTCCGGAGGCACTATTTTCCTCGACGAGATTGGTGAGATTACCAAGAAGAGTCAAGCCAAGCTCCTCAGAGCCATCGAGACCGGCGAGATTAGACGCCTAGGGGAAACGAAGGCCCGCAAAGTGGATGCCCGGGTCGTCGCTGCGACCAATATTCCATTGCGCCGCGCCGCCGCCGAAGGCCACTTTCGCAGCGACCTCTTCTTCCGCTTGGCCGCCTTTACCATCGTCCTCCCACCCCTTAGGCAACGACGCTCCGATATTCCTATCCTCGCTCGCGCTTTGCTAAAGAGAACCGCCGCCGCCGACCGCCGAGATCCTATAGAGATCAGCGACAGCGCCATGAACCGCCTCATGGAATATGATTGGCCCGGCAACGTTCGAGAGCTTCAAAACCTGCTCCGCGCTGCCGCTATTTCCTGTGTCAACCAAAAGACAACGGTCATGAGTCCTGACCATCTCCTACTCCCAGGCTTCGGCTTTGGCGAGGAAGTCAGCCCCATGACTCATCCAGGTTTTACCCCCACCGCAGCTCCAGCCCCTCAAGCGGCCACACCTTTCCAAAGTCCAGCCGCCTTTGCTCCGTCAGCAGCTCCGGCGAGCGCAGTAAGCACCGGGATGAACCCAAAAGTCGACAAGGTCGACCAAATCGACTTCTCGTCTATCAACTTCAAAGAGTCAGAGAGTTATAAGGCCGTTAGAGATGAACTGATTAAGAACTTCGATCGACAGTACTTCAGCCAGCTCCTTACTCAGACAAACGGCAATGTCTCAAAGGCTGCTCGCATGGCTGGCTTAGACCGTAAGCGACTGCGGGAGAAGCTAGTGGCAGCGGGTTTGGAAATCGACGACTTCCGTTGAGAGCGCTTGCAGACGCCTTAAAACATCTTCCAGAAATTGACGTTCTTTAAGACGTTCAGAACCAAGATGAAGATAAAGGCGCAGAGCACAATTCCCCAGACCAAAAATTTACGCCCAATCCAACGTAGCTTCTCTGCGCGATTATTCGACAACTTCGCGTGAGCAGACACTAATGCCTGCGCTCGTTCACTGAGTTCATCTTCCGATATTCGTTCACCAGCCCCCGCTAAATTTGCCCAGGTTGCGGTGCAACCCATTGTTGGGCAGCGCTCGTGGATCATCGCGCAGGCACGATGTTGGGGCGAATCACACTGTGGACAGGTCACCTTGATAGAGTCAGGCTCGAAGTCTTCATGGCAGTAAAGGCAGCGCTCATTGCCCTCATTGCGTCGCTTCGTCACTTGGATTCGTGTCTCACCGCTCATGATTCGAACTGTACACGAAAAAACCCATCCTGAGCAAAGAATCTGCGGCAGTCTGGGTTTTCGAGATGCTCAAGAATCATAGACCTTGAGCGAGGGTCCGGTTCAGGCGTCGAAGAGGGTGACGCTTGTCATGGACACGGGATTTGTTGGGCGATCGTTGGCGCCTTTTGGAGCGTTCACGATCTTGTCGACGACTTCGATGCCCGTGACGATCTCACCAAAGACAGAGTATTGTCCGTCGAGGTAAGGAGTGTCAGCGTGCATGAGGAAGAACTGTGAGCCGGCGCTGTTAGGATCGGAAGTACGAGCCATAGAGAGCGTGCCGCGCTTGTGAGGCGTCTTGCTGAACTCGGCGTCGATGGTGTAGCCAGGGCCGCCCATTCCGGTTCCGTTAGGGCAGCCACCCTGGATCATGAAGCCAGGAATCGTGCGGTGGAAGATGACGCCATTGTAGAAGCCTTTGCTCGCGAGGTCGCAAAAGTTCTTGACGTGGTTGGGAGCGATCTCAGGGAAGAACTTGAGAACGATCTCACCAACGGTGGTCGTGATACGGGCTTGTTTGCCAGCGTATGGGTGTGTCATGAAATGAACCTTTCGTAAGTAGTCTCTTCAGTGAATCAATCGGATCTCAGGGGACCAAAACCATGCGACGAATACGCTGTGGAACAGCGGGTTTGTTGTTGCGCAGGTTTGTCTTGGTCTTGCCATGAACATTAACGACGTCCATGCCTTTAACGACTTCACCGAAGACAGAGTGTTTTTGATTGAGGCCTTGGGCTTCACCAGTGCAGATATAGAACTGGCATCCGCCAGAGTCTTTGTTTCCGGAGTGAGCCATAGCGACGCGCCCTGGATTGTGTCTCTTGCCGGTGATCTCACCAAGAATGTTGTAGCCGGGTCCGCCGGTGCCTGTGCCGCGAGGGCAACCACCTTGAATCATGAAATCTTTGATGATGCGGTGGAAAATGAGGCCGTTATAGAAGTTCTTGTGAATCAGTCTGACGAAGTTATTGCAGGTTCCGGTGGCGTCTTTGGGGAACAACTTGATCTCGAAGCTGCCTCGGTTGGTGTAAACCTTGACTCCGGCTTCTTTCACAAGTCCCTTGGGACCAAAAGGAGAGATTTTCAGGACGGTTGGGGCGCTCTGAATCTCATTGCCGGCTCCTGCATAGACGGCGGTGACCGTGAGCTCTTCGGCGAGGAGACAGGGAACCAAGATGTTGTAGGTCTTGGATTTTGTGGCGTCGAGCTTGAAGCGGTCAAACTTCTTGGGGCGCATGAGGCCATCATGAATTTGAGTGTCAACGAAGGTCTTCTTGGAGCCTTTGTAGGCAACCTTTAAGAAGATAGACTGGCGGTCAAAACTGAGAACCTTGAGGTTCTCGGCCGCTTTGTCACCTTTGTTGGTCACGGTCACTGTGAGGTTTGCCATATCTCCGACTTTCAGGGTATTCACCTGAGTGGAGACGACAGCCACAGAGACTTCGAGCTTTGCTTCCGCAAAAGCAGGCATACAGAAGAAAACACCAATAAGTGCCAGCGCATAACGATACATAGGAGTGCCTCAAAACGAGTCTAATGAAAAGCGTTTGTTTGGGGCCCGCCAATAAGAAGCATGCGTTTTTTATGCTTGTCCTTTGCTCTTTGACTGCGTTCCTCGTTGGTCGTTTAGCCCGCTAAACTCCACGCCTCATGCCTTGTCAAATAGCAAATTCCAAAGCCTAAAATATCACATGTTAAATATTGGCGAACCCTTACTTAGAGTGATCGTAAAAACCACGGCCAGATTTGCGTCCATAACGTCCTAATTCGACCATGCGGCGAAGAAGGGGAGGAGCAGCATACTTAGGATCTTTGAACTCATCGAAGAGGACGTCGGCGATGGCCAAAGTCGTATCGAGGCCAACAAAGTCGGCGAGAGTTAAAGGACCCATCGGCATGTTGCAGCCGCCCATCATACCTTTATCAATGTCTTCCGGGGTCGCGACGCCGCTCTCAACCATGCGAATCGCTTCGCAAAGGTAGGGAACGAGCAGAGCGTTTATCACAAATCCGGGAGTGTCTTTAGCTGTGATAATGTCCTTGCCAAGGGACTTAATGAAGTTGGCGCCGCGCTCGTATGTTTCGTCGCTTGTGGCGAGGCCACGGACGATTTCGACGAGCTTCATGACAGGAACCGGGTTCATGAAGTGAAGACCCATGAATCCTTCAGGATCGCCTGTCGCGACGGCTAACTTTGAAAGTGGAATAGAAGACGTGTTTGTAGCGAGGAGCGCTCCGTCTTTCTTGGCTTTGGCAATTTCTTCCCAGATTTTGATTTTGAGGGGAAGGTTCTCGGTGGCGGCTTCGATGATGACGTCGCAATCGGAGAGGCCATCGACGGAGGTGACACCAGTGATCCGATCGAGGATCTCTTTCTGGCCTTCTTCGCTGAGTTTGCCGCGCTTGACGGCCCGCCCTGTTGACTTGTGAATGCGCTCCATGCCACGGGCGAGAGCTTCGTCGTTGATCTCCCGCACGATGGTTGTGTAACCCGAGCGCGCAGAGACTTCGACGATTCCGGACCCCATGAGGCCGCAACCAACCACACCAACTATTTTGATTTCACTCATGCCATTCTCCAAGGCGTTCTTACTCACGAAAGGTTGACTGTAAAAGCCGCTGCGACACCGTAGCCACCGCTTACACAGAGGCTTGCGACTCCGCGGCTTTGTCCTCGTCGTTTTAATTCATGGAGCAGGGTCACGACGATCCTTGCTCCGGTCGCGCCGATTTGATGACCCAAAGCAATGGCGCCACCAATGACATTCAAGCGTTCTCTATCCAACTTAAGGGCGCGCTCACAAGCGATCACCTGAGCGGCGAAGGCTTCGTTGATTTCGACCAAATCATAGTCATTGATCGATTCAGCGCCACAGCGCTTCAATAATTTCTCTATCGCTGGGACTGGGCCCACCCCCATAAGCTTCGGATCGACTCCAGCGGTTGCGTGGCCTTCAAAGACAGCCAAGACAGCTAATCCCAGCTCCTCAGCTTTCTCCTCAGTCATAATGAGCACCATCGCGGCGCCATCTGTGATTCCCGAGGCGTTCCCAGCGCTCACAG
>JARGOJ010000200.1 GCA_029210225.1 Planctomycetota bacterium | reverse complement strand
TTCGCAATCTCAACAGCCTTTGCAATCTCATTCGCCTTCGCAAGCTCAACAGCCTTTGCGACCTCGACAGCTATGGCCTCCTCAACAGCCTTCGCGACCTCGGCCGCTTTAGCCGCCTCAAGGTCTTTGGCGTCAACGACTGTCTTTACCGGCGCTTCTTCCTTGGGCGCTTCGACAGACTGTTCTTTGGTCTTGAGCTCGGCTCCTGACTTAGCTTCTTCTTTAAGTTCTTCAAGGACCGGAGCGCTCTTGATCTCATGAGTTTCAAGCTCTTCCTGAACTTCAATCACTGCCTTGACAGCTTCTTTCACCGACTTGCCAATGGGCTTCACAGCCTCTTTCACTTGCTCAGCCATGGCTGTTTTAGACGCCGATTTGGGTTCTTTAACATCACTGCTTTGACCGAGCTTTTCAATGTCTTCAATCACGCCAAATTTCTGCGCGAGGGAGGCCATTTTCTCGACGGCGTTCGCCACTTCAGCAACCGCTGCGAGAGTCGACTTTGCTTTATCGACAGGCTTCGGAGTCTCTTTCTTGACACTGCCAAAAACACTCTCAAAAGTCACAACGGGAGCCGCTTCTTTTTTGACAGGTTCAGGCGCCTTTTTCGCTTCGACTTTTACGGGCTCTTTAGGCTCGGTCACGGCGGTCTTTTCAGTCTCTTGTTGCGCCTCTTTTTCAGTCTCTTTTTCATCTTCAAAGAGCGCAACTAAGAGGTCGTCTCCTTCTTCGCTGAAGAGGAACATGTCATCCGCCACAGTCCCAGCCTCGGAGAAGAAGTCGATTGACTCCGCCTCTTCGGGAGCATCGGCCACAGCCGTCGCGGTCTGAGTCTCAACAATAAGCTCCGCTTCAAGACATGTCTCGGGAGCAGGCTCATCCTTTTGAGAACGAAGCTCGGCGTGGAGATCGACTCCGTCTCTTGAGCGAGCGTCCTGCACCACTTTCATGGCCACCCCGGCCATACCTCGCGCCGCGTCCCACATGCGCTTTCCAGCCTGCTTCACGACCTTACCGCCACGATCTTTGAAAGCGGAGAAGCGAGGTTGCCATGGCTCTGAGTCGTCGGACTCTGGAGACGAATCGTCGTCCTTGTCCTCTTCCCTCGTCTTCGCTTCAGCTTTCACGGAGCCTTTATCTACTAACTCTTCATCCTTCACCTCATCCTTCGCCGACTCTTTGCTCTCTTTTGATTCTTTTGGCTGAGCAGCCGCACTCTTTTCGACGCGAGGCGTGACGATCACGGATTCGAGGGGAATATCGACAGTGCCGTCTTCATCCTGAGCTTCTCCAGAGAGGACCTCACTTGGATACGGAACTTGAAGGGGCTCACGAGTTTTTACCTGCACCTGAGGCTCTTTGGTGAAAGTCTCCTCTTTGCCTTGAGCAAGCAGCTCGTCCTCGTCCGTCTCTTCGTCTGATTCGTCGCCATCACGGCCCCAGCCTTCAGCGAAGAACTCTGCAGAGAGCGCTGTCCCAGTAGAAAGGCCCATCGCGACAACCACTATGAGACCGACCGTCGAGAAGGATTTGGTCAACCAGTGTTCGAGGAAAGTGCCCCAATAGCCTCCGGCTAAGCGTCCGTTCAGGTCTTCGCCAATCTCACCTATAAGGAAGAGAGTCCGACCAGCGAAGAAGCGCTCGACGATGGATAAGGCCAGAATGACGGCCACTCCGCCGACCACGCCTTGAATCAGGTCTTTGGTCGGTTCTTTCTTGCCGAGCATCGACAGCGCGAGGCAGAGGATGAGCGAAATCGCTCCATAGCCTCCAAGAACTCCCACAGCTTCGAAGATGCTCTTGGCGAGCCAAAAGCCCGTCATACCTCCGAGGTTGGAGACCTGTTCATTGGGAGGAAAAACTCGCGTGGGGTCGTCTTGTACGTCGTAGCTAAATAAGCTCGCGAGTAAGAAGAAGCTGGCACCTACTGCGAAGATGCCTAAAACTTCTCTTATGATTTCCCGTGCTCTCATAGTATTTCCTCTCAAATCAGCAAATTGAGCCTTCTCAATGCTTATCGACGAGAGGAAACGCTTCCCTTAAATGTCTTTAGTAGCTCTTATGCACCACGCCGGCTTTCACCTCAAGACCGACGCTGGCTCGAATGTATGCGACAGGATCTTTTTCAAAGAGATTCCTAGAGAAAGAAGGCCCTGAGAGCGCACGGAGATGGATGCTCCCGTCTTCGTGGGTGAGGAGAAGCTTCGGACCATAGACGAAAGAAAGTGAAGAAAGTTTGGTCACTCCCTGGAGCTGGTAAACAATATCCCCCGATTCGAGGGAGCGCACTTCAATCTCATTGCCTCGGGCTAGAGCCAAGGCTTTTCCGTCTGGAGAAAAGGCCAACTGAGAAGCGGTTGTTGAGAGTGGCTTGTTTTTGCCTTTTTGAACAAGCTCCCCAGACTTCGAGAGGGACCAAAAGCGCAGAGAGTTCTCCACGCTCACCGCAATCGTTGAATCGTCGTGGGAGAAAGCAATCGCCGGAGCCGTCTTGGCGCCCCCGACCAGCTGCTGAAGAGCTTGATCGCGAGTTGTATTCCAAAGCTTGACCGCACCGTTCTTAAAAACCGCTAAGACATAAGAGCTGCGATGCCCCACAAGCAAGCGTTGAACAGCGCCCTCAGCGCTCCCCTTCTCGCGTCGTGATCGCCGAAGCACCATCCCCTGAAAATTAACAACCAGCAGCTCTCCTTCATTCGTCCCCAAGACAACCTGCTTCGAGCTGCTAGGGATCGCAATGGCCGTGAGCGTCTTCTTCACGGTGAAGCTCGACTCTTTCTGGCCCTTTTCAAGGTTCCAAAGAGTGACCGTGTTATTGCTCTGGGCGAGCGCTAGATACCGTTGATTCGTCGAGAGCGCAATCAGGCCCTGATTCCCCCCTGTGACATTGCTCAACTCCTTCTTCAAAGCACCGGCATAGGGTTTAAGCCCGGTCGCGGTGACCTTGTGAAGGGACAAAGACTCATTAGAGCCAAGGATCGCGATAAGGGTGTTCTTTGAATAGCTCATTGTCCATTGGCGAGCTTTGACAACATAGCTTTGCTTCTTCGCGGGGAGAACAGGATCGAAGCGCCAGAGCCGCAGCTGCTTATCCTCCGACCCTGTTAGCAATCCTCGACCGTTGGGCAAGAAAGACAATGCATTCACGCTCGCCGCGCTTCCTTGGAAGGTGGTCAGAGGAGTCGTGCCTTTATAGAGGATGACTTCGCCGTTGGTGCAGGCGACCGCTAAGAGGCGCCCGACCTCGCCGCGATAGAGGGCGAGAGACTGAACCTTCTTCTGATCCAACCAGATCTTCGAGCCTGGAGTCAGCTTGCCATCCTTCATTTTCCAGAAGCATAGCTGTCCGTCTTCAGAGGCCGAGACCAGCTCTTGTCCATTCTGATCGGCAGCGAAGGCGCTGATTGTCTTTTCGTGAGCCTTCTTGATCGCGAAGACGGTCTTCCCCGAAGGATCCCAAACGCGCAGAGTCTTATCCTGGCAAAGGCTGGTGAGGAAGCGCCCATCTTCAGAGAAGCAATAGCCAATCACTGGGGAGGGATGAGCAAACTCCGGGCTCAGGATGTTCCCGGTGAAGGGGCTCCAAACTTGAATTTTATTGCTTTTAGAGAGGCTCGCGCAGCGCTCTCCCAACTTGGAGAAGACCAAGGCCGTGTAGTTTGGACTGAGGTTCTCTTGGACAAAGCTCTTCTTCCCTCCCCAATCGTAGAAGCTCAGGTAACCCTTGTCTTTGGAGAGGCCTGCTAAGATTCGACCATCGGGGCTAAAGACAACGCCCTCAGCGAACGCTCCGGCCTTCAACGGGAGCTCAACTTTCTCTCCGGTCAAGACACTCCAGGCCTTGATCGAGCCGGTGTCATCACGAGACAAAACAAAGTTTCCACAGGCAGACACTGTGATTTGACGAATAGGCCCCTTGTGCACTGAGGCGATGGTGTGCCACGACCAGGGTCCCTTCAAAAAAGCCATCTCGGCGAGGGAGCCTGCTTTATCACGACGCGCCGCGAACTTTGAGTCGTTTTTAAAGGCAGTCAGGGTCGCGTAGGCTTTGGCCGCCCAGACCGCGGCGTATCCTGGGCGATTGGCCCGTAGCTCGGCATCCGCGATGCTTGTCTCTAACGCGACTCCTGCTAGATCTGTCTTTTGTTTGATTTGCCCAAGCTCAGTGGAAAACGCGTCCTTATCACTCTTAGCTTGCTCTAACTGTGTGGATAAGCCCGAATGCCCAAACCAAAGGCCGAAGAGGAAAGACAGAATGATTCCGGGGATTGCTATGAAGGTGAGGTACGTCACATAGCTGCGACTGACTCTCGGAGCGACAACAAGAGGCCGGTTCGGAGTCGGCATTTCTGAGGGAGAGAGTTGCTGAGTCGCTACCGAATTCGGAGTTTCAATGGTGACGGTCTTTTGACTCACCTCTTCTTCATCAAAGACACCCAAAGCTTCGGTGAAGAGCTCTCCTGAGTCTTCCCTGCTCGGAGTCTCAGGAGTCTTGATCAAGTCAAAGAGCTTATCTCGGGGATAAGCCTCAGATACGGGAGCTCGGTCACGCTTCTCAATCTTAGTCAGGTCCATTGTTTTCGACTGAGACAGCTCTTCTGCGACGGGGAGAGTTGAGATACGAGCCGTTGGGACGCTCTCTGATGGCCGCCCTCCAACGAGAGGAACCTTAGGGGTAATAACAGCGGTCGTTGATTCTTCGATGATCTGATCTGAGAGGGTTGTTGGGGCCGTGATCTCTTCGGTCGGGGGCAAAATTGTTGGCGTGGGAGCTTCTTCAATGACTCCTATGGTTGGCGCCGCAATCGTCGCCGGCGCTTCCTCTTTGCTCTCACCCTTCAACTCTTCTTCGGATGCTTGGCCAGAGTCGTCCATGAGCTTGCCAAATTGATTTCTGGCCTTGTTCATGACACTGCGACGAGAGGCTTCATAGGCTCGCTTGGCTTCATCCTTCAAGCCGAGCTTGTCGTAGCACTTGGCGATACCATGGTGCAGCTTCCAAGCTTCGGGCTCTGCGCCTTCGCAAGAGAGAGCCATTTCAAAAGCTTGGTATGACTCTTCGTATTGGCGCATCAAATAATGAAGACGGCCTTTGGCGGCCACAGCGCGACGCAAACGAATCGAGTCTTCCACCTCGACGAGTAAGTCGACGCAGGCGCTGATGGCTTTGAGGCCCTCAACGACGTTGCGAAGCTGTTCACAGACGTCAGCCAGGCGATAGTAAACGTCGGCCTTTTCATGATCTTCAAGCTCCGCGCAATTTTCGAGAAGCTCCACAGATCGTTGCAAAGTGCTGAGGGCGGTCGCCGGGTCGCCCTTAACAAGGCTGCGATAACCATCGAGGGAGAGGAACAAAGCTTGAGCATCCGGCCGTGCGGTCTTGGACAGGCCTCTCTGGACAAGGATCATAGCCTTGCCGACCTTGCCTCTTTCGAAGAGCTCGATCGCTTGGCGAGCTTTCCACAAAGCTTGATCGTCCCCGCTGTTGCCGCCCCTTGGAGCGCTCTCCGCGCTTGGAAAGCTCATATTCTTAATGCCAGTGGGGTTTTCGACCTTCTCCACAGTGTTCATGGACGCGACTTGGGTATCGTCGGAGTCGTCATCATCTTCGAGGAAGTCGTCGCGAACTCTCTTGCGCGGCTTTGGTACTGAGGGAGGAAGCACTCCGTCATTTCGAATGACCTGGACTTCGTCGGCCGATCTTGAGCTTGTGCTTCGGCTCTTAGAGGACTTGTTGAAATTCCTGGGGATAGGAAACTTGATTTGCCTCTTTATCGCGGGGTCCATGTGGCCGTGTTTGGCCCCTGAGTCAGCTTTTGAGGACGCCGACGACTTTGATCGTCGCGCTCCATTCTTTCCAGAGTCAGCCAAGGAAGAAGTCCCCACACTTCAGCGAAGTGATTTCATTAACCCAATAAAAGCAATATCTTACAACAGTATTGATGGCAGACAACAGCGAAGCCGGACCTTGCTAAAGCCCTGTTGTAGTGTGAGAGCACACATTTTCAGGCTGCATCTCCTTCCACCAATATATATAAATGATGAGTGAAGTTAGCTTCAAAAGCCGACTCTGAGAAAAAATGCAGATTCAGCCCAACAGCGCTCGCCTTGAAAATCCGATACAGACTTCTAGAGTTCTTTCATCCTCCTAGGAGGCATGATAAGCGGTGATAATTCGTGCCACAGCGCTCGATATCATCGAAAATTACGGGATTTTCAGTCTCTGGGGGAAGCTTGGTTGATATCTACGCTTCTCACCCTGATGAAGTCTTTCAGTGTTTGTGGATAACTTGAAGAGTTTGTGGAAATCATCAACACCTCACGTGGAATTTGTGGATAAGTGCGCCGGATACATCGCTTCTGTCCACAACTTGTCCTCACGAAGATGCGTCTGTGTATTGTTCCATAACCCCTTCATTAAAAGGACCTTGATAGAGACGTGAGATCAATTCTTCCACAAATTGAAGGCTCCCTTAGAAGAGAACCAATAGAGAAAATATATATTAGAAACTCTCTTCTATTGCCAGACTTTCAAAAGGCCAGAGCCTGATTTTTCTGAGTTCGCGATTTTCCCTTGAGGGTGTAGGATCTATTCCATGAAGCTTATCTGTGATGCCCGAGAACTATCTGAATCCGTGACGATCGCCGCAACGGTTGTCCCCTCTCGTTCTTCGAAGCCAATTCTCATGAATCTGGCCTTCGTCGCTAAAGACGGGGTCCTCGAGATTCTTGCAACCGACCTTGAAGTCGCCCTCCGAGTGACAGTCAGGAAAGTTGAGATCGAGCAGGAAGGAGCAATATTGGTCAACGCTGGCCGTATGGCTCAGATCCTGAAAGAGCTTAACGACGACAAGGTCGAGGTGAGTGAAGCCGAAAACTCAGGCTGTGTGATTAAAGCAGCGGGTTGTCGCTTTCATGTTTATGGCGAAGAGTTTGCCGAGTATCCGGCCATTGGCCGCTTTGGCGACGAGACTGGCGCTTTGACGATTCCCGCTGACGATTTTCAAGAGATGGTCGCTAAGACCGCCTTCTCTGCGGCTGTGGAAAAAACCAGATATGCCATGAACGGTATTCGCTGCGAAATCAAGGACACCAACCTTTGCTTCGTCGCGACAGACGGTCGACGCCTCGCCATGATTCAGCGAAGTCTGGAAAAAGGCGTTGAAGAGAACGTCGCGGTGGTTGTGCCGACCAAAGGAATGAACATGGTCTCTCGGCTCTTAACCGCCGGTGAAGAGAACATCTTTCTTCGTTTTGAAGAGAGCCAGGTGCTTATCAAGAGTGCTTGCGCGGAGATCTCAGCCCGCTTGGTCGAGGGTCACTTCCCACCCTATGAGAATGTGATTCCCAAAGAGCTGACCAAAGAGCTGGTCCTCACTAAAGACGAATTTGCCTCCAAGCTCCGCCAAGCCTCCCTGATGACAACCCGGGAGAGCCAGACGGTGAAGTTCTTGTTTGATGCGGATCGCCTGGATCTCTCAGCGCGGACGGTCGACATTGGTGAATCTCAGGTCTCTATGGATATCACTTACGCTGACGAGAAGGTTGCGATTGGTTTTAACCCGCAGTTTGTCTTGGATGCTTTGAAGGTTATGGATAAGACTCAGTTCAAGTTCCGCTTCAGCAATCCTAAGGGAGCGGCGCTTCTCGAAGAAGAAAATGGCTTGACCTATGTGGTGATGCCGATCAACCTAGGTGAAGGCGAGTAAGGGTTTCGGTTTTATCGATGTCGTTGATACTGTCCGACCCTGGAGCACCGATTCATTCTTAATCATTGGATTCTGTCATGAAGAAGAAATCAGGAAAGCGTGGGGGAAGAGGCAAGTTCATCTTGCTCAGCGCTGTGATTCCAAAGCTCTTCAAGAAGGTCGGAATTGCAACGGGGCGGAATCGCGACATTCAGAACGCCTGGCGCGAGGTCGCCGGGGAAGAAATCAGTGTGAGCACCCGAGTCGTTGGATTCCGCGCCGGGGTCATTATTGTGGAAGTCAATCAGGCCTCGCTACTCTCTGAGCTAACGATTTACTACAAGAAAGACTTCCTGAAGCTGCTTCGAGAGCGGCTCCCCTTCGGGGTGAATAACCTGAAGTTCAAGGTCGCCAATCCCCGCGACGACAACTTCCTTGAGGATCGCGAAAATCCTCCTCCTCCCTACAAATACTAACTCTCTGTGAGCTTTGTTGAGAAATGCCTCAGGATGTTGCAGATCTGCAACGTCCTCGCGCTCCATCGTTCTGTGTTTGAGGAAATCCGGTTTGGCACGGCGCTCGCTTAGAGGGTAGGCAACGGATATTTCATAAACACGAACTATGGAGAACAGATTCGATGAAACCTTTGAATCTCTTAATTGGCGCTGTCTTGTTTACTTTTGTTGATTTCACTGCTTACGCTCTCTACCACCATGGTTACATTGGTTTTTGGCAAGAGGCGTTCTCGTCTTTCGCGACCTCACAAGTCACAATTGACCTCTTTATTGCCTTGTCGATTGTTATGGTCTGGATGTTTAAGGACGCAAAGAGTCGGAATATCAATCCTGCACCCTTTGTGATTTTGACTTTGGCTCTCGGATCGATTGGACCCTTGAGCTATTTAGTCAGACGTGGCTTTGCAGCTGAGGATAAGCCAGAGAGCGTTGAGGCTTCGGCGCCCATGCTCGCGAAGGTCTAAGGGCGCGATCGACCTATGGAGAACGATAAATTGAGTGATGACCAGTCTCCATTAACTATTAAGAACCGTCTTCAGCCTCACTGGCCTGTCTTGGGCATTGTCTTTGGAATTGTCAGTGGGATTTTTGACTTCTGGTTCTTTCGCTTTTTAAACATTGAAATGAACTTCGCTGGAGGCCAGGATGCCGTGCCTTTGGTGGTCTTATTCTTCTCTGTGAACATTTGCATTTTAGGTTACACGATTGGTCGTCTCGCCCTTGCAAAGGTTGGCTTGAGGGAGAATGCAGAGACCATCACCAAGCAGATGTTGGCCCTCGAAGAGAGCCGGACTCGGGTCTTAGAGAGTGAGAAGTTAGCAGCCATTGGTCGCTTGGCTGCGGGTATTGCTCACGAAGTCCGAAATCCCCTTGGGGTGATTCGGGCTTCGGCCACGATGTTGGCGGAGGAAAAAGATACGGAGAGCGATGGCGCTCGGGCGCGGAGCTTCATTGTGGAGGAAGTCGATCGCCTGAATAGTTTTGTCACGGGTTTACTGAGTTATGCACGCCCGGCGCAATTGATCCTCACTGATGCCAAGTTATCAGAGATCGCCGAGGCCGCCTTGGGTCTCGCTAAGAAAGAATACGAAGAAGACTCCGTGACTTTCTCTATTGAGTTAGCAACGAAGGCGCTCGCTATTCAAGGAGATTCGGGGCTCTTAACGCAGGTGGTGCTCAGCCTCATGAGTAATGGAGCGGAAGCGACGGGGAAGTCTGGAGCCTTGAAGATTCGTTGTTTTGAAGAGGATGGCTTCGCGGTTTTAGATGTATTAGATGATGGTCCAGGGGTTGAGGCAGAGGCTTTCGAGCAAATCTTCGATCCATTCTTTACGACCAAGTCCACGGGCACGGGCCTCGGATTAGCGACGGCGGCGCGAATTATTGAAGGTCACAAAGGCACGATTGAAGCCTTGTCAAAGAATGGCTTGGGGCCAGACGGACGGGGTGCCTGCTTTCGCTTGCGTTTTCAATTATTGAAAGAATGATTGTTTAGCGGCTTTAAGAGAGGATAAATTTTTAAGGACTGACCGTTGAGCCGGAGCGTTTTGTGGAAAAGAATGGCAAGTGATGGGGAGGGAAGGCTTGGTTTACAATAGGACGCAAAGCAAGGCTTCTCTCTTTATTTCGGGAATACTATGAAAGCACACATCGCGGTTCTTGACGATGAGCCTCGCATGGCGGAGATCGTCGCTATGCTTCTTCGTCGGGAGTCCTACAAGGTCCAAACCTTCACAGACCCTGTTGAATTTGTGGAGAGTCTCGATGAGCTAAGCTTCGACCTGCTGTTAACCGATTTAAAGATGCCTGGGCTCGGGGGTCTTGAAGTCTTAAAGAGAGTGCGAGACAAAGACGCAGAGGTGCCGGTCATTCTATTGACGGCTCACGCGACCATTAAAACGGCGATTGAAGCGATGAGAATGGGGGCTTTTGATTATCTTGAAAAACCCTTCGAGAATGATCAGATTAAGTCATTGGTGGCGCGGGCTCTCGACCATACGAGGTTGACACGGGAAAATCGCTATCTTCGAGCGGAGCTGCGCAGCCGATATGCATTCGATCAGGTTGTTTGTGAGAGTCAGTCGATGCTTGAGGTGCTTGACTTATCTCGCAGGGCCGCGAAGAGCCGTGCGACAGTGCTTATTTCGGGAGATAGTGGTACTGGGAAGGAGTTGATCGCGAGGGCCATTCATTATCACAGTCCGAGGGTGGGTCAGCCATTTATTGCGGTCAATTGTAAAGCGTTGTCGGAGGGGGTGCTCGAATCGGAGTTGTTCGGTCATGAGAAAGGCAGTTACACCGGGGCGGCGAAATCCCGGGCGGGGCTCTTTGAGAGAGCGGACACCGGGACTATTTTCCTCGATGAGATTGGTGAGATTGATCTTAACTTTCAGGCCAAGCTACTGCGTGTTCTTCAAGAGCGGGAGATTACCCGGGTTGGGGGCAATGAGTCGCTTTCAATTGATGTCAGAGTGGTGGCGGCGACGAACCTTGATTTGAAAGAGCAGGTGAAGAAGGGGGAGTTTCGCGAAGACCTCTACTTCCGTCTTGCGGTGATTCCAATTCGTCTTGCTTCTTTGAAAGATCGAAGAGAAGACATACTTCCGCTGGCGCGGATGTTCCTGGCGCGCTTCAAAGATGAGTTAGGGCGGGAATTAACGGGCTGGACGAAGGCTGTTGAGAATTGGTTACTGAATCATCCCTGGCCTGGGAATGTTCGGGAGTTGGAGAATACTCTCGAGCGCGCAACGGTCTTGGCTCGGGAGAACGAAATTCAAATGGAGGACCTCTTGCTCGAAGAGAGCACGGGGCTGTCGCTATCTCCTGATGACGATCAATTAACCCTGCATCAGTATCTCGATAAAATGGCAGCGTTGCGCATTCGCAAGACCTTAGAGCAGGTCCAATATAAGCGGACAAAGGCTGCGGAGAAGCTTGGAATTGACCGAGCGACGCTCTATCGCCTCATGAAGAAGCTCGGGATTTAGTTCTGCGTTCACATTAAGAAGCTTAAGTCTTGTCTACTCGCTCTTCTTACAGCTCTTTCAGTGGTAGGGAGACAGCATGAACTGTGACCTTGCTTTGAAACTGTTCTGAGCAAGTGTCTAAAACGGACTCCCTAACAGGTCTGGTGCTCTGTCATCCTTAAATCCATGGTCTCTGACTGCTCATTGAGCCTTGATTTTCGTTAGGGTTCAGTCATTTAGCCCGCTAAATTCCTATCACCCTGTCTCATTC
>JARGOJ010000199.1 GCA_029210225.1 Planctomycetota bacterium | reverse complement strand
CGTCTCATCCATTTTCTTTTGCCCCATCTCCCGGTGCAAATACCGAAGCACCCTCGCGAAATCTCCCAACGGCGCACGATAGTCTTGCTGGTTCAACTCAAGGCTCTGAGGCGCTTCCTGGGACCACTTTGGCTCTTGGGGCAGCCGAGCCTTCTGCCGCTTCTTCCTGGCTCTCCAGCGCGGCGCAGGGCGTTGGAAACCGTGCAGGGGACGACCTTCCCGCGTCGTCGATGCATCAATAGGCCACCAACGAGGTCCAAGCTCCGTTGGCAACAAGGCCAAAGCCCAAAGGTGATCGGGCTCACTGACAAAGGCCCTATCAAAGGTCCAACCGGTCGACGCCGCCGCAGGAATTCCAAGACGCCGGAGCAACTCCACCGCCAGCACATTTAACTCGTAACACACGCCCCGCCCCAAATGCCGGTTATCACGGCCGGCATGCAAAGCCGCCAAGTGAGTATTCGATCGGCCACGACTCACCTGAGCCAACCAACGAGCAATGGACGGATCTTCCAGATACGCCGGGTCATAAACATAATTCTTCTTGATGAAATCCCGCGCCGCCACGGACGCATGCCATGGACTCAAACGCTTGGAGCGTAAGCTCTCCAGAAAGAACAACACTTCATTGGGAAGATCCTTATCAGGAACTGTTGGCGCCAACAATGAACGAGGTACATCCGGCATGTCTTCGCTGCCCTGAAAATTTGGAACACGATCGAAGATCACCTCGTACTTAACATCCCGATCTTCGGTCACAATTAAAACTGGCAATTGCCCAGGACGCGCAATCAGCCGCGCATCAGAACCCGCGTCCACCTCTCCGAGTCGCGCATAGAGCGGCAAAGGCAAGGTCGATTCGCCCCGCGGCACCCGCCCGGTAAAGTTTGCCCGGAAGCCCTCCTGCTCATGACCGCGCCACCACTCGCCAGGCATCCGTCCCGCTCGCCATCGTTGACCTCGACTCTCAAAGGCATCCGCGATCACCCCAGGAGCATAAAGCTGAGGAACTGGGAACTGCGCCGGCGCAAAGGCGAATCCAAAGCTGGGAGGGCGCTCAGAGTCTAGCTGCTGCTGCGAATGATCGCGGAGTTGCTGCTGCACTGACTCCCGAGGACGAAACCAGTTCTTGTGCGATGCAGGAGGCGTCCACTCTTTCGCATCCCGATCATCGTCCTCCGCACCAGAATTCCTTGAAGATCCCGAGTTTGATGGGGGCGGGCGTTGGCGATCTCGACGCGGGGGCTTCTCTTTTCGCGGTGGACGCTTCGCTTCTCGTTCTGGCTTCTCCTGGGGTTTCTCTTCATCTTTGTCCCCCCAAAGCCAACGGGACAGCTTCGACCATGTCCCTTCGTCTTCTTTCTCCTCTTCAGCTTCCTGCGACTGCTCTGAAGGCTTTTCATTATCAGGCTTGGGGGCTGGCTCAGTCTTCTTTGGAGTGCTTTTCTTTTCAGTCGTTCTAAGCGCGACGCCGTAGCTGCTCAATAACTCCCCTAGATTTTCAAAAGACCAGGAATCAATGAGGAAATCACTGACAATATCACGGAGCAAACCAGGCTCCGCTCCAGGTGTCAACCAAGCGCGACAAAGCAATCCTGGGGTCTCATCCAACGAAGCCAATTCGTCCTCAGTCAATATTAATCGGCGGCCTTTTTCATCGTAATCTCCCGCGCAAGACCAATCCAACTCTCGACCGAGCAAGGTACCAGCCCTCTTCAAGCTCTTGACCACGCGCAAAGATTTCGGTCCGTTTTCTCCAGAACCTTTCCACAGGGATTTAGGTAGATCCAAGCTTCTCTTAAGGTCAGGCAAGGCTTTTAGCAATTCCTGTATTCTCGAATCAATTAATTCGACCCTTTCAGAGTGCTCTCCAGTCACGTCTCCGGATAAATGATCGGGGTACGCTTCCGGCCGCCAAAGTAAAGTCAGATCTCCGACGCCATGAGCTTCCAGGTAAGTCTTCACCAGGTCTTCTGGATCGTCTGTCAGAACAGGGATCTTCACAGGAGCCTCGGCCCGTTGCGCCGCTTCGGCGAGAGACTCCGGAGAGAGAAAGGCGATCACTCCGGAATCGTTCGGAGTCAATTCAAAGAGGCCATCGAAACTCTGAGTCAGCACCAACAGCGAACCCTTCATAGAGACCCCGACCTTGGCCAATTCTCGTAAGAATTGAGGATAACTATCCGTCAGCTTAGGATCTGTCTCGAAAATTCCAGCTCCTAGGCGCTGATACTCCTCCACTAACTCCTGGTGATACTCAAGCAGCGCTCGACGTCCCACGCTTGGAATTTGCATCGCCGCAGTCATTCTTGGATACCTTGGCCCATCAGGCCAATAAGCCCGACGCGCTCCAAAGATGCCACGGCAATCCTCCCGAACCAAAGTCTTGGCGCTGCGACGTTCACCGTGAGCATCCAAAAAGATTGGCAATTGAGCGAACTCATCCCGAAGCTCCTGAACGTCAACCCGTTTATCCTTGAGTCCGTCCTCAAGCCAGTCTAAAACTAACTCTGACGCTGCTTCGTCCTCTTGCTCTAAATGCCTGGCCAAGTCTTTAATGCGCAAATCTTTGTCACCAAGAAACGGTAACTTAGCCCGGGCTTCGGCAGGTAATGTGTAAACAAACTCCGCGTGGGGATAGAGATTGGCCTGAAAACCAATCAGCGCTTCTAATTCCGGAGTCGGCCAATAAAGATCCTCCGGCCGCCGACTTTGTCCTCCTCTATCTGGGATCCACGGGCTCCCGCGTAACTCTTCAAGCGCCTTTGGACGACGGGCAATGATCCGCCCCATACACCTCGCAAATCCTAATTGGGATTCTTTTCCTTCGTGCCGCTCCCCAGGCTTTAGCAATCTCTGCACATCTTCTAAGTTCAAGTCGTCCCTGGCTCCAAGCGCCAAAACCAAAGCCCGGGTCGCTTCCTGCTGATAGCGATCATGAGCCCGTTCCGGAGCGGACTTCCAAAAACTCTCCAGTCCTGGTAATCCATCAATAGGAGGAAACATCAATTGCGTAGGCTTACGAAAGCGATCTTGTCCCTGCACTTGAATGCGAATGCGCCTATGAATTTTATACTGTTTCGTTAATCGTTCTATTTCTTCCGAGCTGGAATCCTCAACCCGGAGCACTCTGGCCAAATACAGAAGCAATTCAGCAGATCGCTCGCCATTTTTCGCCGCCGCGGCCTCTTCATGAGCAGTCAACAAAAAGGGCAGGAGGCGGTCGAGGAGAGCATCGCTGGGAGAAAATTGTCCGCGAAGCCAAGCAACGAGGTCTTCTGGCACCTCAGGGTCGACGCTCCAGTCAATTCCTAACTCTGGCAAATCGGGCTCAAACAAGAGGTCTTTGGGGGCCCTCAAGAAGGCGCCAGGAGTTAAAAAAGCCGCGCAGCGCTTCAGCTGTCCGCGAGCGTGAGGATCTCTCTCAATCTCTTCTCTCCGATTCCAAACCCACCCATAGAATTGCCCACGTCTCTCCTTCGTCTGAAAGAAACGTCCTTCGGACACCGGGCCCGCCTTTGGAGCTTGTTCACTCAACGCCTCCAGAAAGCGCAGAACCGGCAAGCGCTCCACGAAACCGCTGACAATTTTCTGACACGCGTCAGCCCAAACTTCGTCGGCCAATTTCCCTAGAAGAGAATGATCGGCGAGTAGCTCTTGCTCGTCAGTCGAAGCCTTAAAGAGCGGGCCTATCACTAATCGCTGTGAGACATCGACCGAGAGAGGTAACTTGCGGAGATCCTCCGCTGAGAGGCGCTCGGAGAGCAGCGCCATAGTCGCGAGAATCGCCTCGCGGCTTGACAAGAAGTCGCTCTGAGTCGTCAATGGCTGACCAATTCGCGCCTTCAATTGAATTTGTTGGTAGAGGTAATCCCCAGGATCTTTGAAATACATAACTGAATCCAGGGCCGCCGCATGGACTTCGGCATCTTCGTGAACTATATAACCCTGAAAATCCCAATATTTCAGAATGTCTCCGCGCAAGTCCCCAAAACTCGAACGACGAATGACATCGACCGCCCGCTTCAGGCCATCGTCAACAGGCCAGATTCGCAGGGCCGAGAGTCGTCCTTTCCAAAGCTCGAATGACAACCCCTCAGGCGGCTTCTTTAACTCTTCTTGGCGCCCCACTAAGATTGCCCGCAACCCTTTCGCCAGCTCCCCTTGCTCATCTTCAGGCTGCGCTTCATAGACTTTAATTAATTCACTCACGGTCGGCTCATTGAATTGCAACGCGTCAATCAAAGGTCTCCAAAACAACTGATCGTCATTGGAGAGCAGCGACTTACCAAGTGGTAAGAGCCATTGCCGAACAGTATCACTAGCAATACGACAGCCGGTCCAGGCATCCTGACTCCAGGAGTCGAGAGTCAGCGTTTCCCCGGAGCTGCTGCGAAACATAGCGACGGTCGTCAAAGGCAGAACTTGCTTCCGGCTCAATGACTGACAGGCCTCTGTGATTGCTGCACCAAGTAATCCTCGGTCCATCTCTGCAATGAAGCCCTGGCTGTCCAGCAAGTCTGAGATAAAGCCCTCGCTATTGCAGCGCGCCAGGTGCGTGTCGTAGCGAAGCGCATGGACTAATTCCATTGTGGAGCATTCACTCGGGTGCTCACGTTCAATCAATGGAAAGGGTCGCCAAGATTCATAAAACAATCGGAGCGTTTCAGTCTCCGGCCAAGCGCGAAGATCTGACAGGCACTGCCGCTCTCCTCTCTGACCCAACCAAATCGGAGCTTCTACAAGACGCTGTTCTAAATCTTCATCCCCTAGAATAGCCCGAGGATGGCTCGATAAATAGCGGTATGCCGCTCTCAAATCACTGTCTTGAAAAGGGTCGAGGAGATCTGTTCGGTCGAGAAGCAAAGCCCTAGCGACGGTCTTTCCGTCAATGGGAATCACTCCGAGTTGATTGAGATAAGCGAGCTTTGCAACATCACTGTGAATCCAACGACATTGCGGCAGGAGTTCGTGAATCGCCGAATCAGCCGGCAGGAGCGTCGCGTCCTCTCCTTCCAAAGCTCCAAGGACACCCTTTGAGTCTGGAAAGAGCGGGAGCGCACGAATGCGCCGAGCCATGCGTGCGGTGAGGTCTGAGCGCAGATCATTGAGGCATTGGTGGAATTCGAAGATCGTCTCAAGGGGCCAGCTGTTTTCACTTTCCTCGAAGACATCCAGGAAGGTCAATACATCTAAAGATTGACCTCCCCAGTGATAGAGAGTCTCCCCTAAGAGTTCTTGGAGCTTCGTAGAGACAAGGGGCAGCTTCAATTCTTGTTTCTTTAAAAAGTCTCCCAGACGGCCCGCTGGAGTCAGCCACAATTGACCGGTGTCTTCGGCCGTTTTCAATGACTGTAATTCTCCCTCAGCATTGGAGAACAAAGGAAGTTGCCCGAGCTCTGACGTCAATTCGAGGGGGCAGTGTCCTAGATAACTGAGAATGTCGTGAACAAGATCTTTGTCAAGCAACAAGCTGCGCCAGTGCTCTATCCTTAAATCGTTGAGCAGCTCTTCTGGGCCAAGGGCGATCACCCTCAAGCTCTCCCAGAGGGGCCCCAAAGAATCGGAATTCAGGTTCTCGGCGAGGAGCGGCCGAACCCCGCGATAGAAATCGCCCATAGATCCCTTGGCCCGGCTAAGAGACGCGGGTTTAAAGAGCTTCCCGTGACTGTCGAGCAAGACCGGTTGCTCAGCGAGGACCCTCAATTCTTCAGCGGTCGCGGCCTCTGCGACGGCCTCCCAAAGTTCTGCTGCGCCTAACCACGGCACTGGGGACGGGTCGCCCTCTGCCAAAGTGCTCGAGACCGAAGTGATCAGCGCTAAGAGGTCTGAAAGTTCAAAGACCTTGACTCCAAGCGCCTTCACGACTTTCTCTGAGCGCGGCGACAACGACTTCAGGCAGTGCTGCCCTGCGCTGTTGAGGGCTTGCTCGGCGAGGAGACGGCGGAGATTGGGGTCGGAGACGATCATGGATTGTTCGGGACTGAGGGCTTGCCCATCCGCTCCCGGCAAGAATGGAAGCGTGGGGGTTTGCTCAGCAAATTCAGCGAGGATAGAGGCGTAGGCGGGATGTCCGAGCTCTTCATTCAATGGGAGAATGTCGAGGAAGGCTTCAAAGACTTCTTGGCTTTGGTCCTCGGCGATCAATCGTCGAACGAGTCGGGCCAACAAGGTTCCAGCTTGGCGGAGGGCCCAGCGATTCCAACCAGAGGACAGGTCAAGGCGCTCGCGATCGACGGGCACATCGAAGTGAGCGTGGAGAATGAATCGGAGACCTGAGCGCTCCCCGGTCGGGAGGTACGAGAAGATTGTCGGAAGCTCAGGATCCGCGGCTTGAGCTTCGCCTTTTTCGTTAATCAGGATGGCAATGAGAATAGGAGTGTGATTGGCCTTGCTGGATTCTCGTGACTTATGAAACGGGAAGTCATCGTGTTCAAGAAGATAGACTTCTTCACTCTGATCTTCGGCGTGAACAAGGCGTGCGGTTCCAGGCCTCGGCCCGTTTTTTTGCTCGGTGCTGCGGGATTGGCCGTCTTTAGAGATCTTCAGAGATTTCAAGTGAGGCAGGGTCAGTAGAGTTTGGCCCGGGACTTCGAGGGCCTTCTTGTAGAGCTGCTCGGCGTTCCTCTTGGGGTCTTCCGGATTGCGCAGAGGCAGGACAATCAGCGTGCCATGATCGGGAAAGTCTTCGGGGCGTCCTCCGAGCTGCCGGGGAATGGACACGTCGGCTACTTCAAATTGGAAGAACTCCGAATAGATTTGGGGTCGCTCACAGACTTCATAGACAGACTTAAAGCCCACTCCGAAGAAGCCAATCTGATCTTTCTTCTTCGTCGTTTGGCCGATAGACAAGACCCCCACGACATCCCTCGCATCAAAGGGGATGCCGTCGTGCCAGAGACAAATTTCATCATGAGAAATACGGGTATCCCAAGAGCTCGCGCAGGCGTCTTCGGCGTTCTGAAGCAGCTCTACTAAGAAGTGCCCCGGGTCGGTGTAGACACGACGAGCCAGGATATCCTCGGCGTTGGCTTGAGAGAGTGATTTCGGGGCTAAGCTCAGTATTTCGAGCACCCGATTCGAGAACTCTTTTAGCCTGACAAGCCAAGGATCAAGGCGATTCAATGATTTCGCCAAGTCGGCCAAACGAATCAATTCTCGACCTGGAATGCGGAGCAGAACTGGGTCGGTGAGTGCACTCCATTCATTGTTTTGAAGGGCATCCTCGCAGGCTCTGATCGCGTCGTTGGTCAGTTTTTCCCGAGCCTCGGGCGCAGTGTTCTTGAGCCAGCGATCCATAAGACAGAGCAGCGCGAGGCGTGAGAGGTCCATGGAGAGGGTCGACTCAACAACGGCGTCCACCAGGATGCGTCGTTGCTCGTCGCTGAGGGTTGCTCTTTCGAGACCTCTGAGAATCCGATGGGCCCCGGTCTCTGGAATATAAGAGAGGAGTTTTGCCAGGCTTGCTCCGACTCCATCGCGGGTGAGCGCGCCCTGCTTTCCCAGCTGTCGCGTCAGATAAGCGAGAGGTTCATGGTCTCTTAGCTCGGCTGTGGCTTCGAGCAGGAGAAGTGGGTCCCGACCGCCGCTGATGCAATCGTCGAGGATTTGGAGTTGACTGCGAAACGGTCGTTGACTGAGTTCGAGGGTCAGCTCTTGGGGGGAGGAGGGTTTCGGGACCATTTAACTGTATACCTGCGGGCTTTGATGCTTAAACTAGAGGCGACATAATTATAGAGAAGCGACCCTGGACGATTTCGAGACGAAGTCAAAGGGCTTTGGGAAAACAAGTTACCATGACTGGCGCGGCTAAGAATCGGGGGAAGAGTCTGGGAGGCTATATAGTCAGCCCCGTTTACGATTGTTTGTTCTTCCTCTATTCTCCTCTCTTGGCGCTGCTGCTGGGCATATTGATTACGTTGACCCCCCTTGCGAATGAGCAGTCGACTGTCTTTGGGATCGATCATTTCCCATCAGATTTATTCATGGGGACTTTTATCGCGGCCCATCTTGTCGCGGTTTTCTTCCGATCTCACGGCAACATGACCGTCTTCCAACAGTTCCCGGTGCGTTTTACCCTTGTCCCCATTGTGCTCTACGGCGCGATGTGGTTTTCCACCTGGGTCTTCATTACAGTGACGGTGATTGGAATTTGGTGGGATGTTTATCACTCGGGGATGCAGACCTTCGGTCTTGGCCGGATATATGACCGCTGCGCTGGGAATACCGACCCGAAGCTTGGACGCGAGCTTGACAAGTGGTTCAACATCCTCCTGTACATCGGCCCGATATTGGCGGGGGCGTCGCTGCTGAGCCACGTTGATTATTTCACTCAATACCAAAAGATCATCAATGACTTGCAGGCTTCTGGTTTCGACGCGGCCAACGCATCGTTTTTAAATCGTCACGTCCATCAATTCGAGACGACGCTCTCTCAGTTCTTCGTTGAGGTTCCTGTTTACGCAAACGACTACTCATGGCTGTTGAGAGTCTTTGTTTTGGGGATCGGCACGCCTTTTTTAATTTACTACATTTATTCTTATTGGCAGTTATCAAAGAGCGGGTACAAAGTGTCAAAGCAGAAGGTCATCCTCTATGCGGGGACTGGTTTTTGCTCGATCTACACTTGGGGTTTCAATAGCTTTGGCCAAGCCTTTTTCATCATGAACTTCTTTCATGCATTGCAGTATTTCGCGCTGATTTGGTGGAGTGAGAAGAAGAGTATCCAACGCCTCTTCTTCGCTGAAAACCTGAAGTTTGGCGCCGCTATAGCATTCGTGCTCTTTATCGCCGTCACCTTCGCCTATGGTTTTTGGACGACCTATCAATTGACGAGCACCCCGAAGGCCATTTGGGTCTTAGCGATGGTCGTATCCATCATGCACTTTTGGTACGACGGCTTTATTTGGTCGGTTCGCAAAAAGCAGATATAGTCATTCCCCAATGAACTTGGGAGAGAGCAATCTGAATCAATTGCAATGAAAGCCAATGGCTTTTAGTTTCTCTCAATGCGCCGAAGGGCATCTTCGGCGGCGTAGCGAACGCGATCGCTCGAGTCTTCCAGAGCTTTTTTCAGGGCTGGAATGGCCGATTTCGCTTTCGGTCCAAAGCGCCCTAGGCTTTGGGCGACCACGAGGCGCACTCGCGCTTCCTGATCTGTTAAGAGACCGATAAGGGCTGGAATCGCAGATTGGGCGTTGTCGCCAAATTCTCCCAGGACAAGGACGGTATCCTGACGAATTCGATAGTCCTTATCTTTGAGCAGTTTCACTAATGCGGGAACCGAGTCCTTTGCGCCTTCGCCAATTCCTGACAGGGCCCAAATCGCGCTCTTCCGGACCTTGAGTGATTTATCTCCTAAAGCTTTCACAATCACTGGCACGGCGCTCTTGGCGAGTTCCCTAAAGCGCCCGAGCGCTTTCAGGCAGCTCTGGCGAATCTTTGGGTCGGAGCTTTCGCAGAGCTTCACGAGCTCGGGGATCGCGGCTTTTGAGCGGGGGGCGTTTTCTCCCATGACTCGGGCGGCGATGACACAGACTTCTTTGTCTTTACCTTGGAGCGCGTCTCTCAAGATGTTGAGGGCCTTGTCGTTTTCCCGAGCGAGGAGAGCGAGGGTCATGGCGACGTTTTTTCGAATTTCTCCGTTGGGGAGGCTGATCGCGTCTTTCATCGCTGGAAGCGCCTTGACGCTGTTTCGGCCGAGGCTGAGCAGGGCCTTGGATGCGTTGAGGCCGGTGCGGCTGTTGACGTCCTTTAGGCAGTGACCGAGAGCTTCGGCGGCGGGTTCTGCATCGGGACCGAAGGAGAGCATGCTCTCTGCGGCGGCGGCGCGGACGCTTGAGGACGAGTCTTTGAGGACCTTGATCATATTTGGGAGCGCCTCTAAAGCATCGACGCCGATTTTTCCGAGTGATTGGACGGCGTATTGTCTGACCAGGGAGTCCGAGTCGCTGAGGGCCTTGCTGAGGGCCGCTAGCTCTTCTTTGGAGACCGCTTCTCCTTGCCCCAGCACCATGGCCGCCAAGCGCCGAGACCAGAGGTCATTGCTCTTCATAGCTTCAAGGAACATGGGGACGGCTTTGGCGCCGACATTCATGAGAGCGCGAGCGGCGCTCTGCCTTAAGCCAACGTTGCGATCTTTGAAGGCGGCCATCAAGGCGGGGATGGCCTTCTCGGCGTCGGAGCCAAATTGCTCCAGGGCGTAGGCGGCCGATTGGCGTAGGCTTTGATTGGTCCCGCCGAGGACCGATATCAATAAATCGACGACTTCTTCATGGCCTTTTCCCCGACGTCCGAGGCTTCGCAAGACGTTTTGCTGAAGGAGGCGGTCCTTCTCTTTAAAGGCGATCATGAGGGCTTTGACCACTTCATCATCTGAATCGTAGCCGATTCCCAGGGCTGAGGCAGCGGCCCGGCGGGTCTGAACAGATCCTGTTTTGAGGGCTTTAAGGAGTACTTGTGTGGCTCTTGGGCCGAGCCTTGCTATGGCCCAGGCGACGTTCTGTGAGACGCTTCTGTCTTCGTCATAGAGGGCCTTGGCGAGGGCTGGGAAGGCCTGCAAAGCTCTCGCTCCAAGGCGTTGAAGGGCTTGAGCGGCGTAGCGGCGGATTTCGACGTTCTTAGAGGACAGGTCTTTGGCGAATATGGGGACAGCTTGGTCGGCGAGGGCGCCGAGTTCTCTGAGGGCTTCCAGGGCGATGGATCGGCTTTGATAGTCTTTGGATCGGGCCGCTTTGATGAGCGCGGGGAGCCCCTTCTTTCCTTCAGGATCGAGTCGACGAATGGCTTGTTAGGCCTTGGCCCCGATGGACAAGTCGTCATCTCTCAGAGATTTAATAATGCCGGGGAGGACGTCGTCGGTTTTTGGGGCGTATTGAATAAGCAGGTCGAGGGCGATGCCTCGGAGTTCGGCGTCCTTTGTTCCCAAGACAGAGAAGAGGGTTGGGATTAAGGTTTCTGGGGGGAATTCGGCGGTCTTAAGGGCGTTGAGAACATTCTCACGGAGATCGGTGTCATTGCCTCGCAGGACCCCGGCGATAACCGAGGCCCCTGAGCTGCCCATTTGCCCGAGGGCTGAGAGGGCAGCTTTGCGTGCGGTCTCGTTTTCATCGCTGAGGGAGGCGCGGAGGGAGTAAGCGTAATTTTGCACGAGGGGGGCGAGCTTTTTGAAGGCTTGGAGGCCTTTGATGCGGACCCTCGCGTCGCTGTCAGTGAGAGTTCTCGTCAGTCGATAGACGCTGCTCTTGACGGCTGGACCGAGGTTCATGAAGGTATCAATGGCGGCGACGCGAACCAATGGATCTTGGAAGGAGAAGGCGAGGGTGACGTTGTAGAGAACGGCCGCGCCTTTGACCCCGAGCTGCTTGATGACTTTGAGGCTTGCGATGCGGACTTTGGCCTGGGGGTCTCGGCCAGCATATTGCCCAAGGTTTTGAAGGGCTAT
>JARGOJ010001295.1 GCA_029210225.1 Planctomycetota bacterium | reverse complement strand
TACGAACATTCATATCACGGGTCGGAACGCGCTCTAGTTCCTTTATGAGCGCAGCAGCGAGGCGACGGTCTTTACCGACCTTGCCGACGATTAGATTGACGTTCTTTGTGAAGTTGTCTTTGACGTCGTCTTCCATGTAACCTTCTTCACGAAGGAAAGTGAGCAACTTCCGGAAGCCCTTCGCGTTGTCGACGCGACGCTTGCTGATAAAGCCCTCGACAGCAGTGTTGATTTTGGCGCGCTTCACTCGGAATTGATATTCACGGACATAGTTGCCATTGGTCTTATCAGGAGCATTTAAGCGGGCCAGAATAGGCTTCAATTCTGAAAGGCCATTCTTATAATCATTGTCTTTACACCAATCACGAAGCTCCCAAAAACCGTAAGGGCCAGTAACTGTAGGAAAGATTGTCGTGAAGGCTTTTTCAATGTGCTGTTTGTAAAGCTCTTTCAACTCAGCTTCTTTGCTGAACTTTGATTTGCGTTCCTTATAGAAACGGACGACGTCATAGGCCATCGCTGGCGAATCGTCGACGAGCGCGAGGGAGTCTTTCATGACCTTCGCCATTTCACTCGCCAGAATACCCTTCGCTCCTCCTCGTGCGCTCTTGTACTGATAGAGCTTGGCCCCAAACGACTCTTTGTAGGTCCGACGGTCTTCCTTGGCTGTCACGACAGGCCCAAGCTTTTTGGGCTCCGGCTTCTCATCAGGCGTCATGTCAGGAGTCGGGTCTTTCTTGACGACGACCTCAGGCTTCGCCCGGCTGTCCTCGACCCATTGCGCTCCATGTTCGTTGAGCCACGCGAGCGTCGCGAGTATCCAATAGTCCCGAGCTTCACCCGATCCTTTAACAATCGCAATGGCGCCAGCGAGGTCTTCTTGATCGAGTCGCGTGTAGGCCGCTTCCATGACCCGTTTGTATTCTATGGCTAGACTCTTGTTCGCTTTGGTCTTGCTCTTGAAGTCACGAATGAGTCGCTTTCTGGGTCTATCAAAGTCCCTGTTTTGGGCTCTCAGCGTTTTGTCTGTGAGCTTCGCATAGAACTCGTCATCGAAAACCGGATGAAAGTAAGAATCCCCCAGGAGCTTTATAATTGCTTTGACCCCGAGAGATTCGGCCTTCTTCGCCTCACTGTTAAAAGTGTCTTCAATGTTCTTATCACGGTTCTTGGTCGAGTATTCGGCCACCGTCCCGTGAAGGTCATAGCGAGTGCCGTTGACTTCGTCCCGAGCAAAGGCCAGAACGCCTTCCCCAAAGTCACTCCAACTCCGTGCTCGACCAAGGCTGGCCCGCAGGCTATCTTGATTTTCCGAGAGGGTCCCAGCCGCTGCAGGAGCCTTTGTCCACGGTCCAATGCGCGCCAAAAGTCTGTCAGCTTTGTGTTGATCTTCCCGAGTCTCAAGATCGCCAGAGTTCAGCGCAGCGATTTCACCATTGAGCTTCTTTACCGCAGAGCTAATCTTCGATTCAACGTCTTCAGACATTTCGTCAGCGAAGTCTTGATTCGCACTCTCTGGGTGATCCTCCTTGAAGCTCTCAATCTTCTTGAGCATCGCCTCATGGCTCTTGTAACCGTCTGTCATTTTGAGAGCTGCGACACCGCTCTCGATACTACTACGAGCCCCTTCTTCGAAGTCTATGCTCGAAAATCCAAGGTATAAGATGAAGAGAACGCAAAACACGCCCCCTGCCTTAATCGCAGTCTGTACCTTTGAGTCCGGTGCGGAACGACGGCGCTTTACCTGGGTCGCTTTTCCGGTCGCCTTCTTCTTTGCCTCAGTCTTCTTGACTGTTTTAGACTTCTCTGGAGCCTCCACTTTGACGGGGTCGATAGCGGGAGGAGTCAGAGCGTTGGATAAGTCAGCTTTGACTTGGGCTGGGAGCGCGTCCATCTCCTGAGATGCAGACCACGCGGCGAGAGACTGGGATGCTCTCTTAAGGTTCCGTTTGTTCCGGTGCTTCTTCCGTTGATCGGTTTTGCCACGCGTCCCGGTCCGACCTCGACTCTTACCTTTTCTCCGAGCCCCACGTTTGGTGGGCTTCTCCGATTTGACCTTCGCTTTGGCTTTGGCTTTGGCCTTGGATGTTTCTTTCTCACCGGCGAAAAGCTCGGC
>JARGOJ010000198.1:10269-11472 GCA_029210225.1 Planctomycetota bacterium | reverse complement strand
CACGAACTCACTAAGAGCGCGTAAAGGTTTCTCAAGGAATTGCGTGCCACCCTTTGCTTGTCCCGGCTTCGGCGCGGGCACCCAAGCGATAAACGGGGGCAGAATGAGAAAGGTCGTGACATAGGCGACGAAGACCCCAATGGCCACAGGTATTCCCAATTCACGAATAATCTCAATGGGATTAAACGCCAGGGACGCGAATCCCGCCGCCGTCGTGACACTGGTAAAGAAACAAGCCTGCCCCACGGCTTTAATAGCTCCCTCCAGGGCCTCTCTTTTTGCGAGTCCAGTATTAATGAACTGGTAAAAGCGCGAGAAGAGATAAATGGAATCTCCGACGCAGACCACTAAAATCATCGCCGGAATCGCCGTTGAGATAAAGGTCATGGGGATATCGAGAAGCACCATAGCCCCGAGGGTCCAAATGGCGCTCACGATCACGGTGAGGAGACTGAGAACGACAGCTTCCACTCGCCTGAATATGAGGAATAGCGCGCAAATGAGCGAGAGCAATGAGAGGGGAAAGAAGGTCTTAAAATCATCCGCGACGAGGCCAAGCAAGTCCCACTTTGTCATCGCGAAGCCTTCAAAGTAGACCTTTTCCTCGGGTTTTAGTTCGTCCTTAAAGAACTGTTTTATCTTTTTGGCGAAAGCTTTTCGTGCTGTATCACTTAAGTCGCTTGGGTGAATGGGAATAAGAAAGGCAGCAAGCTCTTCGTCCTTAGAAATAAGACGCTCTCGGAACACGGGATGCTCGGCGAGCAATCCTGAAATCTGCTTGCTCTTCCATGTCTTCTTGCGCTTTGGTTCGTAGAGGGGTTCTAGCTCCAAGGTGTCTTCGTCAATGACCCGGACTAAAACGGCGCGGGATAAGGACGTCAGGCGCGTGCTATCGACGAAATCGAGTTGATCAAGCTTCTCGGTGAGCTTGTAAATTCTGGCGATGTTCTCAGCCTTGGTGACCTTCTTTCCCCCCATGTCGAGCAGACAAAACGCCGTCTCGTCGTCGGCGCCAAAGTTCTCTTTGAAGCTGTTGTATGCCTCCAAACGAGGATCTTTGTCGGGGAAGCTTTTCTCGTGGCGGATGTCCTTGCGGAGCGACGGGATCTGAGCCGCGAAGAAGACCGTGACCACAAGCCCCAGCGCAAGGGCCAAGCAAGGATGCCGGGTCGGCCAAAGCAAGATCTTATGGCTGAGAGAGAG
>JARGOJ010000198.1:0-10259 GCA_029210225.1 Planctomycetota bacterium | reverse complement strand
CTAGGAAGATCGTTGTCCACGAGATACCAAGTCTAATCTGGCTGGGGTTGAATTTCGCGTGTCTTGAGAGGGAGTTTAAAGCTCAGCGCCCTAGGAAAAATGGACCTGGAAGTCACCACCTAGCTCTCCCTCACCGCTTTTCCGAGAAGCGCAAGATAGCAGACAAGGCTTCTTTTCCTTCGCTCCTGGGCAAGGCGCGAACCCTTCTTCCTAGAAAGCGTTGAGAATAGCTCGAACCGATGAGCGTCTAAAGTCCAGCCTTCAAGGGTGATTCGACGAGGATTATACCGGACATGAAGGCCCGCGTCTTGTTAGTCTATGCGAGTCTGTCTCTTTGGAGGTTGCCCATGTCGGCGGTGAGCGAAAACTCGGTGTTCAACAATAAGGACCGCTTTGTCCAAGGCTGGTATTGGGCTTTGCGATCCCGGGAGCTGAAAGCTGGCCGAGTCAAAGCCCTTGAGCTTCTCGGACGAAAGCTCGCCGTCTATCGAGGCGAAGATGGAACAGCCAGAACAGTCGACGCCCACTGCCCTCACATGGGGGCCCACCTCGCCGAGGGCCGAGTCGATGGGTCATCCCTCCGCTGTTTTTTTCATGATTGGAAATTTAACGAGACCGGGACCTGCGTCGAAGCCCCCAGCCTGAAGAGCGCTCCAAAAGCCTGCATTAAAACTTGGCCGACCACTGAAAAATACGGGATGATTTGGGTTTACACCGGATCGGACGCCAACGCCCCGGTGCCTTTTGTTCCTGAATTGGAGTCGTTAGAAGTCGACTCGTCCCGAGGCAATTGCTTCATTAAGAACTGTCATCCCAACGTCGTCATGATCAACGCGATCGATGCCCATCACTTCAATACGGTCCACAACTTACCCGTCGAGTTGCTATTCAAAACTGAAAAAATTAATCCAAGCGCGATGACCTTCTCTAACACAACAAAGCTTCCAGACAAGAGCGCCTTTACCCGCTTCCTCGGGCGCTTTTACGCCGGCCCCCTGACTTATAAAATGAGCTACTGGTGTGGCAGCAACGGCACCGTCACGATCGGCCCGGATTTCTTACATTTCCACATCATGTTCGCCATTCGCATGCTTGAAAATGGTCGCGCTGAGGGGCAAACCATCCTCATCACTAAGAAGCGCCCTGGGGTTCTCGGCTGGGCCTTCAATAAGACACTCTTGTTTCTGACTAAAATCGTCGGCAATTACTTTGCTAAGGGTGACACAAAGATCTTCGAGACCATCCAATTCGATTTCAAAACACCCACCAAAGCCGACCGGGCTATCATTGATTTCATTCAAGATGTCGAGACCCAAAAAGCGCTTTGCTGGGAAACTTGGGCCCCAGCGCCCATTCAGCAAGAGAGCATGACAGCGCTCCGAGACAATTTAGAATTGGACGAGGCCGAAGCCAAGCTCGACTTGAGCCCCGCTCCGGAAAACAGCCCCGCGCTCAACGCTATTGAAAGCCACTGAAAGTCTATCCTGCATGTCTTCAAAATCTCGTCAGGTCTTTATTACGGGCTGCGCCTCGGGTTTTGGTCGGATGCTCACAAGCGCTTTCCTAGCGCGAGGCTGGAAGGTCTACGCCACTCTGAGGAAGCTCGATGAGCGCCGAGAGAGCTTCGTCGAAGAGCAAGGCAAATGGGGCGAACAACTACAGCTTCGAGAATTCGACGTCACCAACGAAAGCCAGCGTCAGTCCCTCGTTGAAGAATTCACCGAAACAGGCCTCGATTGCCTGATCAACAACGCCGGCTTCGGTCAGTTTGGAGCGGCAGAAACGCTCTCCGACGAGCAATTTCGCCAGCAGTTTGAAGTCAATGTCTTCGCCTGTCTCTTCCTCACCCGCGACCTGCTCCCAGCCCTACGATCGAAGAAAGGCTCCATTGTCTTTCTCTCGTCCGTCTTAGGGTACTCTGGAGTCCCGCTCACAAGCGCCTACTGCTCCAGCAAGTTTGCCCTGGAAGGCTTCGCCGAGGCCCTTTACCACGAGTTGGCTCCCTTTGACACTCGCGTCTACCTCATCGAACCCGGGGGCCATCGAACCGACTTTGGCACAAACACATCCTGGGGCCAGCTCGAAAGCCCCGCCTTCGCTCAACACACTAACAATTACAAATCCTTCCTCGCCAAAAAGCTCAGCGCCCCCGGGACTCCTCCTCAAGGCGTCATTGATAAGATTGTCAAGCTTGTTCACTCTCGCTCGAAGCGGCTGCGAGTGCCCCTGGGGAGCGATGCCAAGCAGCTCTATTTCCTCAAGCATCTCGTCCCAGAGTGGCTCCACCACCGCTTGCTTCACTCGGTGTTCCGAGGAATGTTTTGGAGAGAGGCGGCCCAATGACACTCTCTGGCTCCTGGACCAAGCTGGACATGCCATCCTTACCAGAGGATCATCGCCTCCAGAGCTTACTCACCCCCTTGCTAAACCGGCGTCTCGCCGCAAGTCCACGCCCCGATTTCCAAGACAGCCCGTATTGGAATGAGAGCTTCTTCGCGCTCTCACAGTGCCGCCTCTTTCGAGACGCAAGTGACGAGCAACGCCAGACAATACTCAATGACTGCAATCAGCAAATTTTGGAAGAAGCCTACTCCATTGAAAAAGCCGGCATGGCCTACACAGCGAAAATGTCATTGCTCTCAGAGAGCCTAGAAGAGCGCATGGTTTATAGCCTCTTTGGGGCGGATGAAGCGACCCACTTCCAAGGCATCAAACTCTTCCTCCCAAGCCCCGTTTCAGAGGTCGAGCAACCCTTTCTCTCCTTCTTATCTCAATTGATTGACAGAGGAGAAAAGCCAGCGCTGCTTTTTACAATCCAGGTCATTCTTGAAGGCTGGGGGTTGACCCACTATCGAAAGCTCGCGGACAACTGTCAGAATCCCGAGCTGCAATCAATGCTCAAGATGATACTTCGTGATGAAGCATCCCATCATGGCAGCGGCCTTATTCTCACAGACAATCAAGATTGGACAAGGGCAACAGAATCGGAGGTCACGGAGACATTAACCTCTTTCCTCAACATGGTCCGCTGCGGTCCTCTCGGAATAGTGAGCGCTTTTGAAAGGGCGCTCGGCGATTTGTCAAAGTCGCAGAAGAGGGTGTTGCTCGCTGAGTTAAAAAGCGAAGAACAGAGCGCCCAAAGACTTGAATTATTGAAGGGTCTCATGAAGGGCCGGGACAAATTAATCAATCAATTAACAAAGCGCGACTGCTTTCGGCCGATGCGGCCAGAGGAGAGTGTTTAGGTGGGGTTAGAGACAGGAGTTGCTGAGAACACCTTGCTTTCGGATATCGAGACAATCCGCAAGATTGAAATCAATTACAAGCGAAACAAGAAGCAAGATAACACTGAGCGCTTAGACGAAGCGGCCAAGCAATTCAAATATGACGATTGCAAAGAAGAGTATTGGAACCCAGAAGAATTCTCATTACTTTACGGGACTCCTCTTTGGGATGAGGCGAGTGAGAGCCAGCGGATCTTATTAAATCAGTTGTATTGGGTAGCCTATTACTCTCAGATTATCTCGGCGGAGATCGCGACTATTTTCTTCAATCAGACCAGCGCAGCTGGCTTGTATGGGATGGAGAATTTCCGGTCTATCTGCGACATGCTCGACCTTGAGACAAGTCAGGAACGGGCTCACATTGCGGCCTTCAAGAAGGTCACTGAAGAGGTTGAAGAAAAGCTCTTTGGAGCGCGGCTTTTTACTTATCCTATGCGGGGTCCATACGCGGAGACGATGATTTGTGGTCAGACGAATAGAATTAAGTCATTTTGGAAATCGATTCAATTAAGAGCCTTCGGTCTCTTGTCTTCGGGGAATGCCTTTATCGCAGCGCAGTACTTTCTAATTAGAGGTGTACGAACGCTGAATGGAAAGATCGTTCAGCATCAGCTAAGTCAGTATTACCAAAAGCACCCCGACCAAGAGAACGCACCGATTCCATCGAAGATCAGCTACTACCACTTTATGGATGAATCGTATCACTTCAATAGTTCGACGATTATCTCCCATGATGTGATTAAAGCTCTAAAGAAGCCGACGGCCTTTGAGAGGATGGTCAGCAACATGGCCGTTCGTGGCTGTCAGAAGGATCACTTCAACGTCTCCATTCTGGTCAATGGCATATTCTGGTATGACCCTGCGGGCTTTCGCATGGTGGAGCGCTTGCTGCGCTCTCCTATTTTTGGAATGGATGGACCTCAGGCGAAAGATATGATTCGTCGGTGTTTTACTGAAGAGAGCTTGGCTCTGGAGAAGGCCTTTGAGACACATAGGACGGCGGTCGATTCATACCGAGCCTATTTGGCGGACCTCGACTTTATCTCTGGTCCAAACCGAGAGATGTCTCTCATGAGTCAGAGTTCTAAAGCGCATTATCTCAAACACGCTCGCAGGGCGTTCCGAGGATTTTCAGTTTCATGATCGAGACCTTTGAAGTGAGTTTTGGAGATTCGACGGGCTTAGATGGCCAAAGCTTCCCGGCTGTTGAATTGTCGGCGGGGGCGGCGCTGAGTGAAGAGCTGGACATTCATAATTCTCCGGTGCTCTTTGGTTGTCGCACGGGCATTTGTGGAACCTGCCTTGTCACCGCCGAGCCGCTCTACGCTGGTGAGATCACAGAGGACGAGCAGGAGATTCTCGATGTCTACGCGCCGGGTCAGAAGGGTGTTCGCCTGGCTTGTCAGATGCGGCTTCAGGGGCCTTTGAGCCTCCGTCCATTGGGGCGGCCCAAGGCATGAACTTCGACTCATTCTGGTACATCGTCGCGGAATCTCGCGAGTTAAAGCCGGGGACGGTTCTTGGGCGAAAAGTGCTCGGGGAGTGGCTCGCGATCTTTCGCGATGAGAAGGGGCGGGCTGTTGCCTTTCAAGACCGCTGCCCTCACCGCAACTCCAGGTTATCTTTGGGTCGAGTAGAGCACGGTTGTTTGCGTTGTCCCTATCATGGTTGGCTCTTTGAAGGCGAGGGCCAGCTTGTTGAGGTGCCCTCTGAGGGCGCAGATTTTCAGCCAACGAAATCTCGTGGAGCAAAGTCCTATCCGACTCGGGAGCAGGACGACTATGTTTACGTCTGCCTAGATACAGAGCAAGCTGATTCACTAGAGCCATTCTCCATGCCTAACTATGGGAAGCCAGGCTTTGCCACGGTGCGGCTAATCAATCGCTTTCATAACAACGTGGTGAATTGCGCGGAGAACTTCATTGATATTCCGCATACGGTCTACGTCCACCCTGGAATTTTCCGAAAAAGTCTAAGGCAGAAGATTGATGCCACGGTGACTCGGTCGGGGGGCACGGTCTTTGTCGACTATAAGAACGAGGACACCAATGTTGGTTGGTTCTCTTGGTTTCTGAATCCAACGGGAGACAAGATCGTCCACACCGATAGCTTCCATATGCCCAATGTGACGAGCGTGGAATACATTTTTAGCCCAAAAAGACGCTTGACCATTACTTCTCAATCAGTACCCTGCGCGGACGACGACACCTTGGTCTACACCGATTTGACCTATCACTTTGGTGTCTTCACGAACTTCGCCGGGCCTATTTTACGTTGGCAGTCGCAGCTTGTGATCGACCAGGACATCGTCGCTCTCGATCAACAAATGGAAGTGATCAAGAAGTATGGGGAAGAATTTTCCAACACGAAAGCCGATGCGATTCATGTTTTGGTCGAGTCAATCCGTGACGAATTGGCTGCTGGTCGGGATCCACGAGCTTTACCAGACAAGAGCGCGGATTTTAGCTTCTGGGTCTAAGCATGGATAGTTCCCCAGCCTCTTCAAATTCAAAGCTTTGGCTTGCCGTGATCGCTTTGCCGATCCTCCTCATCATTGGGCCTCGCACCTCCATATCTCAAGATCTCAATCCAGAAAAAGCGACGAAAGAGTTCGCCGTCGTAGGCCCTGAGAAGTGCGCCGAATGTCATGAGTTCGAGTTGAAGACGCTCCAACGTAGCGCTCACCAGCGATCGTTCAAGCTTCATGGCAAAGACGCGGCGACCAAGATCGCAAAGCGTCTTGGAGGCGAAGCGAGGGTAGATAAACGCAAAGATTGCGCCGCCTGTCATTACACAAAGAAAGCTCGAAAAGACGCCGCCCCAGAGCTGCTCGCAGGAGTCTCATGCGAATCCTGTCACGGCCCTGCCAAGCTATGGTGGAATCTACATTGGAAAGGCGAGGGCCAATCTCTCGCGAAGAACATGGCCAAATCTGAGAAGCGAGGCATGATTCGCCCAAGCAAAGTCATCGCGCTCATCGACCGCTGCTTGGATTGCCATCTCGTCGCGGATGAGGCCTTGATCTCTAAGGGCGGCCATCCCCTTACTGAGGGTTTCGAATTGATCTCGTGGTTGCAGGGTGAAGTCCGCCATAACTTCCTCAACTCCGAAGACTACGGCGCGAATATGCCTATTTCAAAAAGTCGGAGGCGACAGTTCTTTGTCTTGGGGCGGCTCCGGCAGCTTGAGCGCCAACTCCGCGTCTTTGCTTCTCTAAAGGACCGCAAGGGCGCCCTGGCTAAGAGCCTGGGCCGAGATATTTTACGCGCCTACAAAGACTTAAAGAAGGCTAGAGGCTCCGTGAAGCGCCTCGAAAAAATACGCGAGTTGCTCGCCGGGATTCGACTCAATGAGTCTACTCCAGCAAAGATAAAAGAAGCCTCCGATGGCATCGCAAAGATCATCGAGGGCCTCGCGAAGGATCGAAAAGCGCTGGATGTTGAGGACCTCGATGCGCTGCTGCCCAAAGAATTCCGGGGTAAGGTCAGCGAATTCAGGGACTCAGAGTGAGACTGTCGCAATCGTGGAACGCTATCATTTAAAAGTGGAACGCTTTTTGTTGCATCGCGTTCTTTTCTATGCATGATCGTGGCTTCTCAGGACGGCTGTGACAGCCTTTGAGAACGTCCACGGGACGCTCGTTCTTGTGAAGACCCCGGTGATTGGGCAAGGAGACTTTGGGATGTCGTCGAAAACATCCGTGCGACAATTGATCATCGCTGCTTTCCTCGGCTGTTCGAGCATGATGCTCGTCAACAGTTGCTATCACCGCTCTTTCCTCACCGACCCTTTCCTCGCGAAGAAGGATATTGAGCTAAGCAACGAGGGCCTCCCTGAGGAAATGCTCGCTCTGTATCAACGGCGAATCAAAGACGCTCAGTCCGATGACGAGCGTCAATTTCTCGTCGACGAGCTTCACTCCAAAACGGTCTCCGGTCGTTATCCTTCGGCCCGCGCCTGCCGCGCCTGCCACCAAGAACACTACCGTCAATGGTCCGTCTCTCCCCACGCCTACGCCCAGCTCAGCCCTGTATTTAATGCTATGCAGGGCACCATCATGAAGCAAACCAGTGGCACCAACGGCGACTTCTGCATTCGCTGTCACACCCCCGTAGGTATGAACCTCGGGGAGAAAGTGTTCATGAGCAACATGGACCGCGATCCTGTCTCAAGGGAAGGCGTGACCTGCATTGTCTGCCACCGGGTGAACCAGGGATACGGTAAGGTGAGTGGACGTCTCGGCCTGGTAAAGGGCGATATTCACAAAACGGTCTTTGGTCCCAGCGGTAACGCCGGACTTAATCAAGTGGTCGCCGACAAAGAGCGCTATAGCGTGAAGACTGAACGCAAGCAAAAACGCGGTCAAGCCATTCATAGTAACGCCCAGAAGTTCTTCCTTATCAACAAAGCGGGCTTCTGCGCTATGTGCCACGACGTCAACAGCCCGGACGGTTTTCGTTTGGAAGAGGCCTTTAGTGAATACAAGAGCTCTCCCGCAGCCGCCGCCGGGGAGTCTTGCCAAGACTGTCATATGAGCAAAGACGCGGGCACCGTCTCTGGGTATAAGACTGGACCGGCGGCCGTCATTAATGGCGTCCCGACCCGAGACCGGAAAATCTCGAATCATATGTTTGCCGGTCCCGATTACTCCGTCGTCCACCCGGGCATCTTTCCCCACAATCCCAAAGCAGTCAAGGCCAGGGACGATAGTAAAGAGGGTCTCGCGACGATGCGGGAGTGGCTGACTTTCGATTACAAAGCAGGATGGGGCAGGGCTGTCTTTGAAGACAAGGTCGCCAAGAACCCCGACGCATTTGACTTTCCGAAGCGCTGGCGCCTCGCTGCAGATCGCGAAAAAGCCCGAGAAATCCTCAATGACCAAGAGAGCCTCCTCGCCGAGCAATCCGCCGGACGAAAGAAGCTGCTTCAGCTCGGCTATAAATTAGGCGACATTGAAAGTGATAAGAGCGGGGACAGCATTACTTTGAAGGTGAATGTTCTCAATGGAACGACAGGGCACAATGTTCCGACCGGCTTTACCGCGGAGCGCATTGTCTTTCTCAGGGTCACTGCGAGAGACGCCACGGGTAAGGTCCTTTTCAAATCGGGAGACCTCGACCCCAACGGCGACCTCAGAGACAGTCACTCTCTCTATGTTCATAACGGAGAATTGCCGAGAGACGCGTTCTTGTTTAGCTTGCAGTCAAAGTTCATCACTGTGAACGAGCGCGGCGGCGAGCGCGAACAGATCCTCGCGGTCAATTATTCCCAAAATCCATTGGCTTATATCCGTCCCGCCCAGAACTCCACAATCTTAACGGGACGCCCAGCCGGCGCTCGCATTCACAAGCGCAATATCCCCCCAGGGGGAAAACGCGTCGCGAATTACAAATTCCCAGTGACAGGCGCAGATATAAAAGGTCCTATTAAAGTTGATGTCAAATTGATTGCAGGAATGGTGCCGGTCAATCTCGTCGCCGAAGTCAGTAAGGTTGGCTTCGACTACAACATGAGCCCCCGACAAGTCGCCGAGGCTGTCGTCGCCGGACATCAAGTGCTTTGGGAACGTCAATTAGAAATCCCCTTAAAGTGAGGCCGACCCCGTGTTTTTAAAGCGGCCTTGGGCGCTCTGTATTCTCTGTCTCTCATTAGTCTTCGTCTTTCCGGGCTCAGCCTTCTCTCAAGACGAATTAGACCCCTTTGAGAGCAATAACGAAGACTACCTCAAAGCGGCCCCAAAGAAAGCGCCAGCAAGCTCGGTAGAACCCGATGGCAAAGATCCCAAGGACGGATCTACGGCGCTCGTCGTGCCCAAACCAAAGACTGAACCCAAGCCTGATGCGAAAGCAGAGGATAAGCCTGGGGATGAATCTCCGAGTCGACTGAGCAATGTCGCCATACCCCTCCAGGTCAACTCCGTCCCAGACCGTCCAACCCCGCTGCTCGAAATTGGTCAGCCCTTTCTCGGCACCGGTCCGATTAACCTCGGATTTAAGATACCGACGGGGACCATCTGGCAACCCTCTCTTCTAATTCACGGCAGCCTAAGAACCGGCTTCAACGCCTTTCGGCAACAAAGAGGACCTGGGCGGCGAGGCCATGAGGATGTTGTTGAGTGGGCCAATCGCCTGGACATTTTCGCCAATTTGCAATTAGCGGGTTTCGCCAATGAGCGCTTGGTCTTTGGGATGCGCCCTTTAGATGAAGCTCTTAGAAATAGAAGCTTCTCAGGATATCGTTTTGAACCCACAAACGATGAGGGCAGCGAGAATGGCTTCAACGAAGATATCGTCGCGCTCTTCTTCGAGGGCGACCTCGGCGAAGTGCTCCCCTTTCTCGATGAGGAAGACAGCCGTGGATTAGACCTTGGCTTCTCAGTCGGGCGGCAATTGCTGGTTTTTCAGTCGGGGATTATGGTCAATGATATTGTCGACGGCGTGGGCCTCACACGCAATAACATTAACACTCCCTGGACCTCAAACTTCCGTGTTACTGGCTTCTACGGCTGGAATCAATTAAACAGGAACAACTTCCAAAGAGATGACTCCGCTTCATTCTTTGGCTTGTTTACCTCGATGGACTTTGAGCTAACCACCATCGATACCGACTTCGCGTATGTCTCCGCCCCCGAAGACACCGGCGACGCCTTCTTTGGAGGTTTCTCAGCGACTCAGCGCTTGCTAGGGGTCATCAACACGACCTTTCGCGTCAACATCTCCGTCCCGACCGAGAATGAAACCGCGGCCAACAGGCGAGGCACGCTGCTCACCTTTGAGGGCAGCTGGACCCCCACAGGAACCGAGGACAACTTCTTCATCAACGCCTACCTCGGCATCGATCGCTACAACTCAGCCCTCCGCTCTCCAGGCTCTGGGGGGCCACTAGAGCGCATTGGCATCCTCTATGCGAATGTTGGTCTAGGACGTTACCCCTCGCCCTTAGACAACCGCCCAGACCGCTCAGCGGGGGCGAGTG
>JARGOJ010000197.1 GCA_029210225.1 Planctomycetota bacterium | reverse complement strand
CTAAACCCCCAAAGTGCCCGCTGGTGTTCTCTTTGAAGGCTTTCGCCTCTTTTGGATCGAAGAAGCGGCTGTGAGGATCGAGAGAGGAGATCATGCCCCGAATGCCGTTGTAAGTGACATCGGAGTCTTTGGTTTCGTCGACGTAACGCTCGGAGACGAGGCTATGCACCTGAGCGAGGGTCGCAATGGACGGAACCTCGGTTGGCTCGATAGTATTGATCGAGCCAATGTGAAGCCAAACCATGACCGCCGCAATCAACGAGGAAAACACCCATCGAACCGTGTTTGGCATAAGATCAAGCTTCCAAAATTAAAGCACCGCGAAATCGACCCTATCCTACCCAGTTCTCACCAGAATTGGGAAAAGAATCGAATTTCGCGGCCAGGCCCAGCTCTAAAAGCTTTCTAGAAGATCTAGGCGCTTCTCTAAGCTCTCAAGCGAGCAAATCGGAGACGGCCTTCGCGATCGCCTCGGGAGACATTCCCTGCTCTTCAAAGAGCGCAGGAACCTTACCGGAAGCGCCATATCGCGAGACTCCTAAGCGCGTCGTCTTACAAGCGAGGCCTTCTTCTCCAAGAACCTGAGCAATCAGTGACCCGAGCCCGCAATGAACCGCGTGGTCCTCGACGGACACAATGGCCCCGATCCCTGCCGCTTTGCGAATGGCATCGCGGTCGATCGGCTTGAGAGATCCGAAGTTGACAACCGCCACGCTCTTACCCGCCGCCGTAAGCTGCTTCTGCGCCTCCAGGGCTGGAACAACTGTCGGACCGAAGCACGCTAAGACAGCATCGGTACCTTCGCGGATCCAATCGGCTTTGCCTGGCTCGAAGACGTAGTCACCGCCGAAGAAGGGCTTGCCATCTTCTGTGGTCACCACGGGCACCTTTGAGCGACCCATAGCCATGAAGACATTGCCATGGAGCGCGGCTGTGGCGCGAGTCATACGATCGCACTGGTTCGCATCCGCAGGGCTGAAGACCTTGAAGCCAAAGGGACTGCTCATCAAGGCAATCCAATCGATGCTCTGGTGAGTCGGGCCATCTTCTCCCACGTCCATCCCGCAGTGAGTCGCCACGAGCTTGATATTCGTGTGATTGATATCGTTCAGGCGCTGCTGGTTATAGCCCTCAGCGACAGCAAAGACTCCAAAGGTAGAAAGAAAGGTCACGTAGCCTTCCCAAGACAAGCGTCCCGCCAAGGTCGCGGCGTGGTGCTCTTGAATACCTGTCTCAATGTAATAGTCGGGGCTGTTCTTATGAAAGCCCTGCATTTTCACAGAGCCCTCAAGGTCGCAGGAGATACCCACAACCCGAGCCCCGTCGCGACCCTTCTTATTGTTCGCCTCACCAAGATCCGCCAGGGCGTTGCCATAGCCGGTGCGGCAGTCGACGTTGCCGCCATCAACCTCGTAGGTCCGAGGCGTGCCGGTATCCACTGGGAGCATGCGGGCTTCAAACTCGTCGAAGTCGCGCTTCAGGAGATGTCCGAGAGTCTTCCGCTCCGCCTTTAACGCGGCCAGGTCGTTCTCTTGTCCCAGCTCTTTAAGAGCGGTCGCGACTTGCTCATCGTTGGGAGCAACCCCATGAAAGTGAGCGTCGCCTTCCATGAATGAGATGCCCTTACCCATGATGGTCTTGGCGACGATCACAGTGGGCTTATCAGGTTGCTCAGTCTCATTGACGTAAGCCTTGCGGAAGGCTGAGTAAAGCGCGCCGAGGTCATGTCCGTCGACCTCTAAGACGTTCCAGCCTGCCGTGCGGTACTCTTCGGAGATCGCCTGAGGCATGATCTTGTTGGTGTCACCACCAATTTGGAGGCCGTTGAGGTCAATGTAAGCGATCAGATTGGAGAGGTTAAATTTGGTCCCAAAGCGTCGCGCTTCGGAGATTTGACCTTTTTGCTGCTCACCGTCACCCATGAGGACGATGCTCTTGAAGGACCCGCCGCTGAGCTTAGAAGCATAGGCCGAAGCGCAACCTGCAGAGAGTCCTTGCCCGAGGTTTCCGGTGTTCCACTCGACACCCTTGACGCCGGTTTCGACGTGCCCGGAATATGCACTCCCGGCGAGACGAAACTGCATCAACGCTTCTTTGCGATCAAAGAATTGGTAGTGTCCGAGGACGCTGTAGACCCCTGGAGAAATATGGCCATGGCTCACAATGACCCGGTCCCGAGTCTCGTTCCGAGGATTTTTCGCGTCTACATTTGCACTGGAATAGACTATTAAAAGGAAGTCGAGTGTTGATAATGACCCCCCGGGATGTCCACAGCCCGCAAGATTAACCATGCGTGCGATATCTCCGGCGCATGAACGGCGCAGATCGCTCAAGCTTTTGTGATCCTGATCCGTCAACTGGTCTTGTTTTGAGATGGCGATTCGATGCAACGCTCTGTCCTCCGTGGCTGCGGTTCCTGGTAAAAAGTAAAGCAGTACGATTTTGCGGGATTCTAGTCCCTGGTCCACGGGAGCGAAAGAGCCCAATTATTTGACTTTGGAGCCTCAATGCCAATTCAATGGAGACATCCTCGATATCGCGGCCTCTTCCTCTTCGCTGTGACCCTTGGACTCCTTCTCCTCGGCTACTACCTTCGAGAAATTGTCAACCCACTTCTCCTCGCCCTTCTCCTGTCCTACATCCTTAATCCAGTTGTAGAATTTTTAGGCAAGCGGGGAATTTCTCGGCAAGCCGGCGTCATCATCCTATTCCTTTCCATCTTCCTATCCGTCGCTCTCGGATTTAGTCTCTTCGGTCTGAAGGTCTATCACAACTTCACCGATATCCGCGTCACCCTCCTCGGCGAGCCCGTCATTGCCAAAGAAGACCTCGGCAAAGACGCCAATCACATCGGCCTGAGAATCCCCGACAGGAAGAAGTCAAAAAGAACTGAGACCAAGGACGCTGAGAAAAAGCCCGAAGCTCACGACGATTCCGGAACCAAGCCCAAGAAAGACGCCAACAAAGACGCCAACAAAGACAAAGCAAAAGAGAAAAAGCCAGAGCGCAAAGACCCTCAAAAGACCCCCGAGGCTGATCGCCCGGCCAATCCAAAAGAGCGCCCTCCCCGTTACTTTCGTGACTTGAATGGCGACGGGCTCTGGCAAATGGGGCTCGTTCAAAAATTCAACGACCGGATCGAGCCCTACCTCAGTGAGCTCTCCGACAAAGATATGGACAAGGTCACAACCCTGCTCCAAGAGTCCGCTGGCAAAGCCGCTGACTTTGTCATTGATGGCTTAGAGGGTGCCCAGGAATATGTCAGCAGCGTTTGGAACATTCTCAGCTACCTCTTACTCGTCCCTGTTTACAGCTTCTTCATCCTCATGAACTTCAGCTCTATCAAACGCAACCTCGGGCGTCACCTGCCAAAACGTTATCGCAGCAACCTCATAGACCTCGCGTCCGAAATCGATCGCTCCGTCTCGGCCTTCTTCCGTGGCCGCCTCTTCATCGCAATCATCAAAGGCATCATCACGGGTATCGGCTTCACCGCCATCTCCGTCCCCTTCGGCTTCACCATAGGTATGATCGCCGGCTTGTTATCTTTCGTCCCCGCCCTTGGCCCCGTCTTTGCCCTGATCTTCGCGTTTTTACTCGGAGTTGGCACAGCCCCCTCGGTGCTTATGTTGCTCATTGGCATCGCTGTGGTTTTAGCCATCGCCGAAGCCGCTGAGACGCTGTGCTTCCCCATCGTACTTGGCAAAGAGATGGGCCTTCACCCGGTCGCGCTTATCCTGGCCTTCTTAGTCTTCGGACGGCTCTTCGGGCTCTTTGGGATCTTGCTCGCCGTGCCCATCGCCAGCGTCTGTAAAATCCTCTTCTTCCGCTACGTTCTCCCGGAAATCCAGGAGATCGCCGGCATCGAAACCGTCCCTCTTGGAGCCAGCGAGCCGTCCTCAGAGACTGACTTAGAGAACGAGTCAAAGCCCGATGATAGCGTTGGCCAAGGAGAGGTAAATCACAAGGGAGAGAACGTCGTTAAGAGTCGTGATGAAGGGCCCAGCGGACAGCGCGGGGTCGACCTTGAGACGGTGGCAAGCAAGGGGAATGAAGGTCCCAAGCAAGGTGGCGTTGATAATGCCGGCGGTCATCCCGATGCTGACAACGATGCCAAACTCAACGTTCTTAAGGAAAGTGGCGGCGAGGAAAGAAAGGCTGCCACAGACGGTTCCCATCAATAAACCGATACGAAACTCGGTGTTCAACAAACGCCAAAAAGTGTCTGAGCCGAGGTCTTCACTCGCCAGGGCACGAACCATAAGCGTGGAAGCCTGAATTCCTGCGTTCCCAGCCATTGCGGCCAGCACAGGCAAGAAGAACGCCAGCGCGGGCTCTTTCCCGATTAATTCATCCCAGTTGCGAAGCACAATGGCCAGCACCATACCGAAGGCCAGGGTGATCAAGAGCCAGGGCAACCGTTTCTTTGCCTTGGTCAGGACCTTCTCCCCCATGTATTCCGGCTTTGAGGTTCCGGCCATGAGGAAGAGATCTTCATCGAATTCTTCTTGGATGGCATCAATGACGTCGTCGACTGTGACGATTCCACGAATCACTCGGTGATTGTCGATGATCGGCAGAACTTGAAGGTTGTAGCGTGCGAGTACGGCGGCGGCGTGAGCGCGATCGTCGGTCACCTTGCCGGTGATGACCTCGGTCTCCATGAAATCCGCCACGGCCTCGGTGGATTTGTGAGTGAGGAGCTGACGAATGGAGACCACGCCGACGAGTTGGTCTGAGAGGTTTGTGATGTAGATGGTGTTGATGGTCTCGACATCGACGGCGACCCCCTGAACGGCCGTGATGGCAGTGCCAGCGGTGGCTTCTTCATTAATAGTGACGAACTCGGTGGTCATGAGACCGCCGGCGGTATCCGCAGCGTATTCAAGAAGCTCGCGGATGTCTTCGGCTTGTTCGGGGTCCTTCTTTTCGATGGCGTTGAGGATGACGGACTGGGTCGGGTTGGGCAGGGCGGCCACGACGTCGGTGGCGTCGTCGGGGGACATGACCTTCACGAGGCCAATGAGTTCGTCGGTGTTGAGGTCGGCGAGGAGCTGACGGGTCACGACGGGGTCGGCTTCTTCGACGACCACTTCCCGTTCGTCTTCGGGGAGGCTGCGGTAGACGTCCAGACGCTGGAAGGGACGTAGCAGCGCGAGGGCGTCGGCGACGTCTTCGGGGCGGGCTGACTCAATGACTTCTTTGAGAGCGCTTTGGGCGCCGCCTTGTTGGCTGAAGATCTCTTCGAGCTTTTGAGAAAGGCGGAGGCGTTCTTGTTGGTTCGTTATGGGAAGAGCGTCTTGACTCATGATGACCCTTCCTCTCTAGTCGAAGTTGAAGGATCTTGAGAACAACCGCGAGGGTTCTCAAGATCCTAAAACATAGTTTGCTTGGACAGTTTTACTTATCGACGTGAATTTCCGGCATGAGGGCCGGAGCGTGGTTTTTGGCGCCCGGTTCCCAAACTCCGTCGCCATCGCTATCGCCGCCAGATTCACCGCCCCGGTTTGTTTCGGCGTTGATAAAGCCGCGACTCTTGAGAGATCCGAGGATTTCTCCGTAGCGAATGAGGTAGCGGACGTCGTTCTTGAGGTTTGCCAGATCGCGCATGACGCCGAGCATGGAGACTTGTCCGAGGGTGTTGACTGCGAGAGGGTTTGCTGCGGACGGCGTCTTGGCGAGAGTCCGTCCAATATAGAGTTTGTATTCGGGGTTCCAGAGCTTTGACTCTGCCTCCTTAAGGACCTTGTAGCCGGTTGATTCGGCGACTTCTCGGTTGGCTTGAGCGAGGTCTTCTGTGGGAAGAGATTTGAGAGAGAAGAGCCCGCGAGCGAGGAATCCGGCGGCGGAGGCGTCGAAAGTTTTGTCCATCGCGGAGCGCGACTTAATGTTGTAGCGATCGGAGAGGCCGCGCTTGTCGACGATTTTACAGACCCAGCGGCTCAGGAATTTGAGCTGAGTGCGGGCCAGGCGTTGTTTACGAATCAGGCGCGTTTTGAGGCCGCTGTCGTTCTTACTGGCCTTGCCGAGCAGCTGCTGAACTTCAACAAGGAAGGACTTCAGCGCGAGCATTGTGAATCCGGCATCGACGGCGTTGAGGGAGTGAATCTTTTCGAGGTCAGGATCTTTGGAAGATCGAGAGCGGAAGACGAGGCTGTCGAAGTCGTAGTGCAGACGTTGCAGATTGGTGATGATAAAGAGGGCGATATCGAGGACAAGATCGAAAGATTTCGGATCGATAGGCGTGTCGTTGAAGGCTCCAAACTTGCCATCTTTAAAGAGGGTTGCGAGGAGTTTTTCGTTCTCTGTCTTGGGGCCGGTTTGTTTGGCCCAAGCGGTGATTTTGAGAAGCTCCGTGCAACCAAGGAGAAGGACGGCTTGGTCGAAGAGTTGGCTTTGGAGGGCATCTTTTTTGGTGTCGGCAACGAAGGAGAGGCCCGCACCCCGTCCTTTGACTTTGATGCGGTGAGGAATCCAAGCTTTGTTGCCGGTGAGGCCGTAACCTGAGAGAGCGCGGAAGGTTCCGAGCTTCCCTTTATAGACGATGCCCCGTGTTTTGATTTCGTGAAGCTTGGCCAGGGCGAGCTGGAGTGAGACGAGACCGAGGTAGGCGCTCTTGGCGTCGGTGCCGAAGGCGTACCTGTTGTTTTCGAGGATGTGCTTGTTATCAACGAGTTGTTGACGAGCGTAGAGGGCTTGGGCATAGAGGCTCATGCATACAGCGTCCATAGAGAGTTCTTTGTTCGCGACGCCGACGTTGACCCACTGTTGGCTCGACCATTTATCTTCTTTGTATCCGCCGCTCACTTTGGCGGTGCCTTGGCTGAACTCGAGGAGGACAGGGCTAAAGATTTTAGGCTTGGGGAGGCCGGCGATCGTTGAGAACTCTAGGAGTTTATCGTTGACGATGTCGGAGTTCCGAGTCCAGGGCGCGCCTCTCTTCTTGAGGTTTCTTTGGCGCAGGTATTCCATATATGTGGAGTCACTGAACTTAATGCCCATGCCCGATGCCATAAGGCCCTGGAGGGTATCTTCCGCGGCGCCTTGGGAATCTTGAAGAGTGAGGGATTTGGCCTTCTGGGTTGTGGGCCAACCCTTTTTAAAGAAGGTTCGGAAGAAGGGGCGTCCTGCCTGGGACAGTTCAACGACGCCGTAGGCGCCTTGGACTGTTTTAAAAGTCAGCGATTTGGCCTTCTCCTTGTCTGGACCGGCGTCAGACGGGGCCCAGATAAGAACAGCCAACGCGAAACAAGTTGCGCTAAACAATTTTCGGCGGACACAAAGGTTGGCTGAGGTGACCATAACTCTTCGCCTCTCCTACGTATTTAGTCGGATGATGAACGACTTATTGGGAGGCCAGGGCCTCGAAACAAAATGAGATGAACCGGCCTCCAAGTTGACGGATTGGAGAACGGAGATCGTGCTCTCTGGGCTAATGCTTTAACCAATGACAGACGAGATCGCGATCTGGTACACCTCTTCAGGCGTCTTTTTTCAAGAGCGCCCAAACTAACACATCGCTCTCTCCCACGTCAATTTCGGGCTGTCGCGGATGAGAGCGCACAATCTACGACGGGGTAGGGCGACGATTTATTTCAAATTAATAAATATGAGTTCAAGGGACAGCCTTGAGGTGATCGCAAGCCACTCTGACAGATTCGCCCTGAAGAGAGGCTGCCATTCTGGCACAAAAACGAAGGACCAAATTCCAAGGATTGTTTATTTCAGGGGACTGCAGCGCGTGGTACACCATTCGCTTGCCCGCGAGGGGATAAGAACTAAAAGAGCCATGGATTCGTAGACCAACGCCCTTGGAGGTAAGAGAATGGCTAGCATTCGGCCAATCAACGATAAGATCGTCATAAAACGTTTAGAAGCAGACAACACAACAAAGGGTGGCATCGTGCTTCCTGATTCGGCCAAAGAGAAGCCGAAGGAAGGACGAGTTCTCGCAGTTGGAGCTGGCCGCGTGCTGGACAACGGAGAGCGCGCTGCATTTCAGGTGAAGAAAGATGATCGTGTGATCTTCAGCTCTTATGCCGGAACAGAGATCAAGCTTGACGGGGAAGAGTATCTCATCCTCGAAGAGAACGACATTCTTGCGATCGTGACCTGAGCCACGCATCGTCGAAACTAACACAGTGTCCCTCATCACCGTTTCTGGTCTTGGCGGACAATTAGCATTTATAAGGTATTGAGGAGAAACGATTCGATGGCAGCTAAGAATATTGCTTTCGACGTTGATTGCCGTGACGCTCTCCGTCGAGGCGTCAAGCAGTTGGCTCGCGCCGTGAAGACAACGCTCGGTCCTAAGGGACGGAACGTTGTTATCCAGAAGAGCTTCGGCGCCCCGACCGTGACCAAAGATGGTGTCACAGTCGCAAAGGAAATCGATTTAGAAGATCCCATGGAGAACATGGGCGCTCAAATGGTGAAAGAAGTAGCCTCTAAGGCTTCTGAAGTTGCTGGAGATGGAACAACAACAGCGACTGTTCTTGCGGAGGCCATCTTTGAAGAGGGTCTTAAGAACGTTGTCGCTGGTGCCAATCCAATGATCTTGCAACGTGGCATCCACAAAGCCGTGGCAGCAGTCACGGCTCAACTTGAAAAGAACTCTCGCTCGATTTCGAGCAAAACGGAGATCGCTCAAGTGGGTTGCATCGCCGCCAACAACGACCAAGAGATCGGCGACAAGATCGCTGACGCTATGGACCGTGTCGGCAACGACGGCGTGATCACTGTTGAAGAAGGCAAGTCCCTTCAGACAGAGATCGAGTGGGTTGAGGGCATGCAGTTTGACAAAGGCTACCTCTCGCCTCAATTCGTCACAAATGTCCAGGATATGGAAGCCGTGCTTGAGAATCCTTACATTCTCGTTCACGAAGATAAGATCTCGAATATCCGCGATCTCGTCCCAGTCCTCGAAGCGGCTATGCGTAGCCAACGTCCACTCTTGATTGTGGCTGAAGACATTGAAGGAGAGTGCCTCGCGACTCTCGTCGTCAATCGCCTCCGGGGAACATTGAATGTCTGCGCCGTCAAGGCACCAGGCTTTGGTGATCGTCGCAAGTCTATGCTTGAAGATATCGCAGTGCTTACAGGCGCGAACGCGTTCATGAAAGACCTCGGCACCAAGCTTGAAACAGCGACCCTCGAAGATCTTGGTTCGGCCACGAAAGTGATCATCACTAAAGATGAGACCGTCGTGATCGAAGGCAAAGGCGAGACCGCGAACATTCAAGGTCGAATCAACGCGATCAAGCGTGAAATTGGTGGCACAAGCTCCGACTACGACCGCGAAAAGCTCCAAGAGCGCCTCGCGAAACTAGCTGGTGGCGTCGCTAAAATCAACGTTGGCGCTGCGACCGAAGTTGAGATGAAAGAGAAGAAGGCTCGCGTCGAAGACGCCCTTCACGCGACTCGTGCGGCTGTTGAAGAAGGCATCCTCCCTGGTGGTGGAATCGCTCTCCTTCGCGCTCTCACATGTCTCGACGACGTCAAGCTCGATGGCGACGAAGCCATTGGTGTAGATATCGTTCGTCGCGCTTTGCGTCAGCCTATCCGCCAAATCGCTGAAAACGCTGGGGTCGATGGCAACATTGTCCTGCAAAATGTCTTCAAGAGCGATGATCACCAATACGGATACAATGCCGCGACTGACCAATATGTCGACATGATTGAAGCCGGTATCATTGACCCCACAAAGGTCACTCGCACCGCCCTTCAAAATGCTGCTAGTATCGCAAGCCTGCTACTGACAACCGAAGCCATTGTGACTGAGGTTCCTAAAGCGAAGAAAAATGAAAATGATTCTGGCTACGATGACGACTATTGATTAGCATCAAAAGTATCCACCTCCTCGATCTCGGAACCGCCCCCCAACCCCCTAGGTTCCGAGAGAGCGTCAACGCGGGCGGCCACGTCGTCCGCGTTGCCGTGTACGGACAAATCACAAATCCGTGCCCTGCCAAAATTACCCAAGATCTTGTCAAGCGATAAAAAAGATAAAAAGCTGCCTTTTTATTCTCAGCCAAACCTGAACTTTGCCCGTAAAATTGGCCATAATAGTTTTTGACATATTAACCGCGTAAACACGCCTCTTCAACTTTGGCAGACGAGTTCATGGTTCCATCCGGAAACAAGGATATAAACGACGAATCCATCAATGAAGCCTTCGATTTTATCGCCGAAGAAGATGAATTCGACCTCTATGTCGCCCCCCGACTATTTCCCGAAAAAGACACGAACCCTGATGGCTCACCTTCATCGGCTGACCCCAAGGATCAGGGAGATCTCTTTTCCATCGTTCAAGTCGACGGGCCTGAGGGCTTTCAACAACGATCCGGGCAAGCTCCAGAAGACCTCGGCCGATCCCCAGAAGAGCCCCAGCTCCAACAATTCACCCCAGAGCAGTTAAACGAAGCCCTGACCCACTTCTTTGGCTTCCCCGAATTTCGAGATGGGCAAAAAGAGGTCATCGAAGCCGTGCTCCAAGGCCGGGATGTCATGGCCATCATGCCGACAAGCGCCGGTAAATCACTGCTCTACCAGCTCCCCGCCCTCATGCTCCCCGGCGTGACCATTGTGATCTCTCCGCTGATTTCACTCATGAAGGACCAGGTTGACAAGCTCCGAGAAAAGGGGCTCCCCGCCAGCCTCATCAACAGCTCTCTCACTGACGCTCAACGCCAATGCGAAATCGACGACGCCGTCGCCGGGCGCACCAAGCTGCTCTTCATCGCCCCTGAGCGCTTCCGCTCACGGTCCTTTAAGCGCACCATCAGTCAGCTTAACGTCAGCCTCTTTGCGGTTGACGAGGCACACTGCGTCTCAAGCTGGGGCCACGACTTTCGCCCGGACTACTTAAAGCTCGGCCGCGCCGTCAAACTCTGTGGGCGCCCGCCAATTCTCGCAGTCACCGCCACCGCCACGGAAAACGTGCGAGGCGATATCAAGCAGCACCTTGAACTGAAAGAAGACTACTACTCCAAGATTGCAGGCTTCGACCGTCCAAACCTGCGCTTCGATGTTCAGCAGGTCACCACGGACGACGAAAAAGTCAGCGCCATAGCCAACTTCGCCCGCCGCGTTGACGGCACCGGCATCGTCTATTGCTCCACTCGAAAGAACACCGAGAAGCTCGTCTCCAGCCTCAACAAATCCGGCATCCCCGCCGCCGTTTACCACGCCGGCCTAGCCCCAGATACTCGCCGTCTCGTCCAAGAAGACTTCATGGCGGGGAAAATACCCCTGGTCTGCGCCACCAATGCTTTCGGCCTCGGAATCGATAAGCAAGATGTACGCTACGTCGCCCATTACAACCTCCCCAGCAGCGTCGAAGCCTACTATCAAGAAGCCGGCCGCGCTGGACGTGACGGCGACCCCAGCGAGTGCCTGCTCCTCTTCCGCCCAGGAGACGTCTACATTCAAGAGTTCCTCATTGAGACCTCTTACCCCTCTAAAGCCCTGGTGGAATCCG
>JARGOJ010000196.1 GCA_029210225.1 Planctomycetota bacterium | reverse complement strand
CTCCAAGGTGTTGAGTTGATCTTCGGCGAGGTCTTTGACGGTCTGCACAGGCCGCATTCGTTCAAACCGCAAGTGCTTTGTTATTCTGGAACTCACTTTCGCCTCCCTTCAACAGCTTCATAGCGCTCAAATCGTGTGAAAGGATGGTATGCAAATGGGAGTCCATCCAAAAATTGCCGGAGTATTTTTTTTGAGGAATCATTGGGCGCGAAAAAATCCATATTTGCTTCCATTCGATGTATTGTTCCAGAGTCGTTAGAGAGAGTTTTCCGAAAACCATGATGGATAAAGAGCCGGCGATTTCTGATTCTCAACAGGGCAAACCTTGGCGAAGGCTCTGCCTCATACCAATGATCCTCATTATTTGGGTCAACGCCTGGGCTCAGCTCTCCTTCCAAGCCGTCATTGAGGTTGGGGAAGGCTATGGCTGGGATGGAGTCCTCTATGGCGAGCTCGCGGAAAATTTCCCAGATCGCTTCGAGGAGCTTCTCGCGACTCAAGCTGGGGAGAGACGGCAGCGGGTGCTTCCAAGTCTGATTGTCTCTGTGGCGATAGCGCCTATTGTCGAGAATCGTCACGAGGCGGTGATTGTTGCTTTTCAGATTTTAAATACTCTATGCCTTACGCTTGGAGTGCTTGTTTGGTTGGGGATAGCGAAGGAAAAAGCGCTCTCAATAGGCGGGGCATGGCTGGGCTTTATCGCGCTCTTCTTGAACTATCAAAACATGAAGTTTGCTTACTATGATCCGGTGCTGACAGATTCGATGACCCTTCTCTTTGCGCTGCTTGTTTACTGGAGTTGGCTTCGAGAATCGCACGTGGGCCTTATCTTCTCTCTCTTCTGTGGGTCCTTCGTTTCCTCGTCTATCCTTTTGCTGTCGATTCCGCTCTTGGTCTTTAGAAAAGGGGCGCTTGACACCGCGAATAAAAAGTGGGTTTACGCCGTCGCGCTTACGGTTTCCGCAGGCTTGTTCGCGGTCTTAATTCACGAGGCTTACTGGACGGACTATCAAGTCCCAGAGGGGTGGCGACCTCCTATGAAAGAGCTTTATCCTCTGTCGATAATGATCTCTGTGGCCTATGTCTTTTTGGGAGCACGCTATCTTTTGCAAGGCGGGCTGACGCCGTCTTGGGCTGAACTAAAGACGCGCTTCCATTGGAGAATGGCGCTGACTATCGGGACGATTCAAGGATTGGTTCTACTAATCATTCATCAGTGGGCCTATGACATTGATGGCCCTAGCTTCCTTGACGTTATTGCCGTCGGTCCCAATTCAATTCCATTTCGAAGTTTGAATTTACCCTTTGTCTTCGGCCTTGCTCATTTATTTTATTGGGGGCCTGTCTACGCCTTGGTTCTCTGCTATTGGCGCTCCATGTGTCGAGTTTGCCATCATGAGGGGGTGGGGCCGACGGTGTATCTCTTCGCTTTTGTATTCCTGAGTCTCTCCTACGAGACTCGTCATCTCATTGCCTTCCTGCCAATTTTAGTGAGCGTTCTGGCAAAGAGCCTCGAGGAAAAAGCACTGAGCTGGCCATTTTATCTAGGCTTTTTGGTCAGCTCAGTCGCAATGTCGCGGTGCTGGTTGTCTATTGACAGCCCAAACATTCTTCCTCAGTTATCAAGTCTGTGGCCGGGTTAATGACAGAGTGAACCGGTTGAACGAGAACCGGGGTGGTACTTCTCTTGAGCAAGCCGTTGGCGATGCTGCCAATCCAATACTTTTTGAAGCCTGAATAACCGTGTGAACTCATGACGATCAGGTCAATGTTCTCAGTTGCGACCGCATCAATGATGCCCTGAATTGTTCCTACAATACCCAGTGAAAACGAAGCCGCGATGCCCTCCTCTTCGAGTTCTTTGACGAGGCTCTTGAGCCTCCACTGCGCATTCTCCGTCAATTGTTTCTGTGCTTGATCCAAGCTCTCAGTCAGTGTCACAGCTCCTTCAAAGATACCGAGTGGGACATAATCATTGAATGGAATCGAGTGATAAAGATGGATTCCGGCTTTCTTTCGTTTGGCGATCACTTTTGCCAATGCCAAGCCCTTCAAAGACTCCTCGGAGAAATCGAGGGGGACCAACATTTTTTTGGTCCCGGTCAATTGCTTGGAGGACTCCTGCGGGACGATCAGCGTAGGAATCGTCGTCTTTTCAAGCACCTTTGAGCTGACGCTCCCCGCGATAAGGCGCTCAAAGAAGCCAAGATCCTTTCGACCAATCACGAGCAATTGTCCGCGATCTTCAAATATCTTGGTTCGGAGAAATTCGGCAGGGTTACCTAGGCCTACAGAGATTGAATTGACTGTCTCCGGATAAGTCAGATTGAGGGCTTGCTTGGCGAGGATGGTCTCAAGCGCAGCCTTGCCGTTCTCTTGAAGTTTTTTGGTGTCCTCTGGACTGCCGAACCACTCCCTGGGCTCATCGACCGCGCCGCAGATGTTGATAGACGATTGCTGAAGCAGTCCAAGTTTTTCAGCGACGATAAGCGCGTGAGCCGAAGCAGCGCTGCCGTCCGAGCCAATCATGACTGTTTTGAAGATCGATTCGTTTTTTAGTTCATTCATTTCTAAAGCTCCGAGTCGTGATGAATGCTAGAGTCGTGACAAATTTCACTCGCCGCCTTCTTCCGCGGGAACAACCAAAACAGGGCAGTCGTGGGAATTGATCAGAGTGTCAGCGGCGTTGCCGTTCCAGATTCGGTCAATCCCGACTCGACCATGAGACGCCATGACGATTAGGGAAACCTTCTCGCGTTGACAAAGCTCGACGACTGAGTCGATCATAGGTCGATTACTCAGAGTCCAGCGCGACTCAATACCATGTTCTTTCAAATGCTTGCTGTATGCTTCAAGCTTCGCGTGGCTTTGCTCAAGGCGCTCTTCTTGAGCCTTCATAAGCGGGAAGAGGACCTTGCGGAAGGCCGGATCCGATGACAAGGACGTGAGGTCTAGATCGGGCAAGCTGTGAAAGAGGTGGATGCGCGCCTTGGTCTTCACCGCAATACGACAGGCGTGTTGGAGGGCACGCTTTGACTCTTCTGAAAAGTCCGTGGGGACCAAGAGGGTGTTCCCTGTTTCCTCGCTTTGATTGTCTTTCATAGGCACAACGAGTATAGGCTGTGAGCTGTGGCTCATAACCTCCCGACTGACACTGCCGAAGATGGTCCGAGCGAAGAGGCCATAATTGTGCCGCCCCATAATAATAAGGTCGCTGTCTCTCTCTGAAGAGATCTTCAGAATCGCCTCTGAAGGAGACCCTTCAATGACCCGTATGTCTTGAATATTCGCGCCGCTCTCTTCCAAGCTCAGCCGGACTGGTTCGAGGAATTGCTCGCGGATCTCTTTCATCACTAAGATGCGGTCATCCGGGGACAGCAAGTGAAAGCCAAAGAGGGAATGAGCCTGCTCATTGAGCACCGCGACAAGGTCGACGTTGGCATCCTTGAGGATTCCGAGCTGCGAAGCTTGAACCGCCGCCCAGTGCGCAGAATGCGATCCGTCTAGAGCGATGAGAATGTTCTTATAGCAATCTTTGAGTGAGCAATTGTCTAGCATAATGTAGTCTCCGGGGTTCTCAAACTGACTCTTCACCGTAGTGCAAATGGCAAGCCAGAATGAAAAAGTTGTCTGAGACTGGCTTTCAGATATGGTCAGAGTCAGAGCGGTGAAAATGGCGCGTAAAATGTCGCGCCGCGGGATTGTTACTTCGTTGATTAGGACAGACAGCGCTGATGGGTCGCTTGTTTGCCAAAGAGTAACCCAATAATTGTGATGGGCCGGGACAGATGGTCTGTCAAATCAACGCACTCTGGATCGCAGAATTGAATCCAATTGACACAGCATTGACCAACGAAGTCAGCTCCTGAAATTCGCGCACTTTCTCTAATATCAAAACGAAGGCGTTCAATCTGAAATGACGGCCTTTCAATTGATGAGTTATCCTCGATAGATTGTTGCGCGGAGTCTTTCGTTTATTTGGGCATTTGAGTTTATTGCGAGGTCCTCTATTTGCCTCGCTTTAGACTAATTATATATGGAAAGTGGCTCGCTGTCAATCGGAAGAGATGCCGAATTGATCCAGCAGTGATTGAAGTGTTTGTTTCGGCAGTTTTTTGACGGCTTGTAAGATTAATAAGATGAGGTAGAGGGGCACACGACTCTGGCCGAGGTCTCGGGACGACCATTCATGTTGGAAGGCCGATTTGATGCGTCTCTCAGAGAGCGCACGATAGCATTGGTAAATCTCCACTTTCGAAGATCCTGGGGACGCCGAGTCGAGCCAGTTGGGACCGAGCTGCCCTTTGGGTTGAAAGCCATTCTTCAATTCTTGAAAGAGATAGCCGAGAAAGAGGGAGAAGCCGAAATCAGTCAATTCTTCCTTAAATACACCGCTGAGAGGTCTTAATTGAATGAGGCTTTCTTGAAGCGCATCTACTTTTTCATCGAGCTCCAGATTGTCGAAGTTGTCGATGGCCTGGCATAGCTTTTTGGCGAGGCTGAAGTAGAGGCTCGCACGAACCTTTGATTGCAGTGTGAGCCGTGGGTGATTCGGGCTGTCGTCTTTGATCTCAGTCAGTGTTTCGTATGCTTCGAGGAAATAGTTGTGGGCCTGTTCTTCGTAGCCAGCTTCGAATGCAAACAATCCAGCGAAGTGTTTTAATTCAGCGTTTTCCCAATCTTCATTGTCAAATTGAACCATCTCTTTTACGAGGCGATAGGCTTGTTCTGAATCTCCAGAGTGCTGCAAGCAGGACGCATAAAAGAGGCGTATGTTTCGGTCTTGCCCATTGTCGTCGAGATCTTTGAGATAGTCGAGGGCTTCGTTTTTGAAGTGGTGCTCTAAGATCTCACGGGTCACGGCGGGTTTTAGTAGTTTGAAATAGACGTAGGCTAAATCGTGGCGACTAGCCAAGCTCTCAGGGTCATTCTTGAGGACCTTTTTTAGCGCATCGCAGGCTTTGGACCATGAGCCTGATTGATAGGCACGCAAGGCGCGAAGCTTGAGGATTCCTGAATCAACAGCTTCTCTTTGTATCTTCTTGTCGTGAAGCGACAGGATGTTGTCGAGCCCTCGGAAGTGATCTTGTTGCCAATAAATATAGGCTCTTAATAGGAAGAGGCGGCTGTCGAGGTTTTCGGCTGTATCCCTGTGAATGTCTTGCTCGAAGTAGCGGTGAAGGTCGCGTTCGGCGTCTTCGAAGCGGCCCAGTAAAAGGCGATAATACGCAGTCAAAAAGCGGAATGAATTTCTCAGACGTCCATTGAAATCACTGGGAAAGACAGAGGAGAGACCGCGAATGGCGACTTCGATCTCTTCTTTTTGCCAGCTCTTAATCTCAATTGGTCCTGGGCTTTGGGGTAATTCAAGGCCCGAGCTGTTTAATACGTATATAGCAAAGAGGACGCTGAGGGCTTCATTAAAGACTAGGTCGACGGTGTGCTGGATCTCCGCGAGTTCGGCGGAGTCTTTATGGAGGTCTGCGCGGCAGAGAGTTGAGGCGTAGAGGGCGGTGGTGAGCTCGTGAGGACCGAGTTGACCGAGTCCGGCTTCTTGCGCAGACTGGACAAGCTTCTTGGCTTCAGAGGCATCTTTGGGGAGGACATTGAGGGGGCTCGGGGCTAGACCGCTCTGGGGTCGTTTTATCTCGCTGTGGGCCACTTCGTAAAAGGCCAAGGCGTCTTCGCAGCTGGGTTTGGGCCAGCCCATCGCGAGCTGAAGACGATAGCGGATTTCGGGAATCTTGAGCCGGCGTCCGAGGTTGTAGAAGTCGTCAATGTTTCCCTTCTCAACGGCGAAGGATCTTTCAAAGTACGGCAGGGTGAGGGTGAGGAGCTTTTCTGGGGGGGTCTCTTTCCCCGTCAGCTCATTGATGGAGTTTTGGTCATTGAAGCCGAAGCCTTGAGGCATGAGAGGTCCAGTTCTGGGGGAGGCCCGGAGCAAGAGTGACCCGCGAGGAAAGCGACCGCGTTGAGAGTCAGGCTACTATAGATTGTCAAGCAGTGTTGGGGGGCGTGCCGTTATTTTCCTGGGAGTCTTGGGCGATTCAATCAGCTGCAGGGTCCTTCGGGGAGGAATCCGAGGAAGCGTCGTCGGCGAGAGCTGGCGTTGGATAGCAGGGAGTCGGGGATTTGATAGTTCATGATGGGATTGTGTTTGTGCCCGACAAACCGCTTCCTGTAGGTGCTTTGCGTGATGATCCTAGAACGACGTCAGCGGGCCCGTTCTCCAGTCCTTGCAGGTCGTCCAGGTCGTCATTGACGGTGACGGCGAGGACATTGACGTGGACATTCTTGAGGGGCTTGCCACTGAGGGAGGTGGCCATCGTTTTCCTTCTTTCTGATGAACAGTGGACGATAGAGGCAGAGCGGTGTCACGGTTCTGCGTTTCACAAAGCAAACTGTTCTCGACCATTTAATCGAAGTCACCCGTGCTATTGTTGGAGGGTGAAGTTGTTCGCTCTTGCTGAGGAAGTGAAATGAATCGAAGACGAATTGTTCTTGTTCTTTTGGTGCTTGTCACCCTTGGGGCGATTGGCAAGGTCGTGAAGGATCTTTGGCCAACGCGAATCTTGAATGTATCAGAGTCGGACGCTTGGAAAACCAAGCCAGGGAATGGGCAGGGATTCGATTCAAAATACTCTCCGGTGATTGAAGAATCAATGGCTCAGGATTGGTTTCAATTTTTGGGACCTCATCGAAACGGTGTGATACCCAAGCGCGTCGACTTGAAGCCTTGGCCAAAGGACGGATTGAAAAGGGTGTGGTCGGTTTCGGTGGAACAAGGATTCGGTGGGGTCGCTATTAGAGACGGCTTTGTTTACCTATTCGAGCGGCGAGACGACGAAGAGAATGTGCTTCGTTGTATTGATTTTAAGACGGGCGAAGAGAGCTGGAGGCTCGCCGATGCCGTGCCCGGTCGGACCAGCTTCAATGGTTCGCGAAGCGTTCCTACGGTGACCGAGGACTCGGTGTTTGGGACGGACGCTTTTGGCAATTGCTACTGCTTCTCATTGAAGGAGAAGAAAATTGTTTGGAAGAAGAGTCTGGTTAGCGATTGGGACGCGAACATTCCCCAGCATGGCTACGGTGTCTCCCCATTGGTCTTGAAGGATAGGGTTGTTGTGGCGGTTATGAACTCTGAGATTTGCCTTTTGGCTCTGGATAGGAGGACCGGAGAGGAGAGTTGGCGTAGCAAGGGCTTTGGCGGCAATAGTTATATGTCTCCGATGTTGGTCTCTTTTGTGGGGGTACCTCAAATCATCTATATGACGAATGAGGGCGTGCTCAGTGTGGATCCGGAGACAGGGAAGAGCTTCTGGGACTATCGCGACTTCCGAAGCTCGCAGCCGATCGCCCCCCCAACAGTGATTGACGGGGATCGTCTGTTTCTGACTTCTGGGTTAAACTCCGGGTCACGATTGGTCAAGGTTGAGCGAGAGGCGGGGGCGTGGTCGTTGAAGGCCCTCTTTGTCGTTGAAGTTGTTGGAGCTCAGCTCCACCCCGGGCTTTACTACAACGGCTTTATCTATGCCAATTTTAACCGGAATGGCAACGTCAAAAAGAAGCCTGATGGTTTGGTCTGCTTGGATTTGAATGGAGGCTTAAGATGGCAGACGAAGTCGACCCCTGGTGTGGACCGAGGCAATCTCATCTTGCTGGGGGATCATTTGCTCTCAATAGGTGGGAACGATGGAGTTCTTCGTCTCATCGAGCCTAACCCGGAGGAATACCGAGAAAAGAGCTCTGCGGTCGTCGTGAAAGCTCTGAAAAAGAGAAACAACCAGATTTGGTCACCTATGGCCTACTCCGCCGGCAAGCTCATCGTTCGTGGGAGCGGTCGTCTGATTTGCGTTGAGCTCCCATGACAGCATCTTGGACCGGACTCCTTATAGATAAATTCTGAGTAGGAGTATTGATAGCGCAACGGTCGATTTGAAAGTGGCCGGTTGGGCTTTTTTCGCAGCTAGAGTCTTTTCGGATTTGCATTTCCTAAACAGTCGCGCTCGCTCTTCACCCATTGATCAAGGTCATGAGCTTCTTTGTCGCCTCTTAGTCAAATTCTTGGTCCTCTGTGTTCAATAAACGGTCTGTTTCGGCATTTGGATTCCTTTTTTGCGCAGGTTTTTTCGGATATGTAATTCCGAAGCTTTGGGCGGTCAGTTTCTCTGGGCTTGAGAGCCCTCTCTTTGAAGGGTCCAGTTGAATTTTTAATTTTGGCACTAGGCTTGCTTAGGGGAGGGCTCACTATCACTTTGCCTTCTAGATCATTGAAAGGACTAGCAAAATGGCAAAACGTGTCGGAGCCAAAACTTGGAGCGCTCAATCCCATTCGAAGGCGAAATCCAAGGGTAAGACTCAATATCAGCATAAGAAGAATCGCCGTCAGAAATGGCGCGAGCGCATCGCACACATTGAGAGCTCTGACGAGCTCGAAATTGTTCAGTGACAAAGCCTACAACGTCCACGAACACCCTTGGAGGGTGAGATGACCGAGACAAGCATCCAAAGCTCCCTCGACAGTGTCCTCTTTCAAATGAGCGCCCTCAATCACGCGCTGAAGCCAAGCATTCTTGAGCTCAGGCGGGTGCTCGAAGCCTTGGGGGGAGAGCTTGAGAGCTTTCAGGAGGCGGGCCTGTCCGATCCTGACCTGCTGGATCAATTGGATCTCAACGACGAGGTCTTGGCCATGGAGGTCGAGGAGATACAGGAGCGCAAGCGCCAACTCCAAGACGACTTTGATGCCCTGAGCGAACGGCTCGCGAAGCTCTTGCGATTCTCCGATTGTATTGATGACCTGAGAGGCCTCTGGGACGATTGGGAGCAGATTGAACAAGATCAAGATCAATTATTAACCAGTGAGGAAGTCATTGACTAATGTCCAAACTCTTCAAAATCTCCTCGATTTTTGACCTCGACGCCTTCCCAAAGGGAGCAGTGACTAACGCTGAAGCCTCTCTCGTCCAGGATAGCTTTGGCCGGCCCTACGCAATTCCCGTCATTGTTGTCCGTGGCAGCAAGCCGGGCCCCGTGCTTGGGGTCACTGCTGCAGTCCATGGCAATGAATTGAACGGAATCAAGGTTATTCATAAGCTCGTGCAAGGGATTGATCCCGAGCAGCTATCCGGAGCGATTGTCGCTGTTCCTGTGTTCAATGTTCCTGGCTTTATTCGCCATCAACGAGAATTCAGTGATGGGAATGATCTCAATCGGATCATGCCGGGCAAGGAGACTGGCACGGAGGCGCAGCAATACGCCCACGCGATTCTCAACAAGATTGTGGCCCAGTTTACCTATCTGATTGACCTCCACACTGCGAGCTTTGGCCGAATCAACTCGCTTTACATCCGCGCCGATCTTGCTGACCCCAAAACTCGAAAGCTGGCGGAGCTTCAAAACGCCGAGATTCTCCTTCATAACTGCGGCACCGACGGAACTTTAAGGAGCGCGGCCGCTCGCTTTGGGATTCCAGCGCTGACTGTTGAGGTCGGTAATCCTCAGCTGTTCCAGGAGTCGATGATCCAGCGGAGCGTGACAGGAATTCTCAATGTCATGGCTCACTTAGAGATGATTGAGCGCGAGATCAGCGTTGAGTCCGAGCCAAATATTTGCTCGAAGTCTTATTGGATTTATACCAACGCTGGCGGAATTCTTGAAATGTCCGTCGCGCTCCGGGCCATCGTCGAAGAAGGCCAGGAAATCGCTCGGGTGACTGACTGTTATGGAACTCTCGTTAAAACCTATCATGCTCCGGAAAAAGGCATTGTTATTGGTCGATCGACCAATCCAGTGAACGCATCCGGGGCGCGTATCCTCCATCTTGGCGTGCTCGGGGAGAACTTCTCCTCCTGCCCGATTTAAGTCCAAAATAATTTAGGGAGGCCCCTCATTGGCACGGTTAGTGCTTAGTTATTCGGGGCAATACCCAAGTGAGAAAACAGAAAACAATCTTCGTTTTCAATTAGAAAGAATCCTATGAATAAGAAACTTGCACTGATCGCAGCATTTTCATTCCTCCTCTTGTCCAACGGCAACCTTGTCGAGGCTGGGGATAAAAAACAGAAATACCACGTGGTACAGGTCTCTAGTGTCGAAGGCAAAGTGACCTTTGAAGTTTTGGATTCGGATGCTTTGAAGGCCAAACCAAAAGAACTAAAAGATGCCTATGCGAGCGCTGTCAAAGCCTATAAAGCTGATAAGAAGGCCAACAAAGGCAAGACAGAGCTCTCCAAGCCTCGGAAACCAAAATTCAAGAAGTTGAAGAGCAATCTCAAGACCGCGGAAGAAGCCGAGACCGTAAAGAAGTCCCTCCAGGAAAAATATGAGAAAGCCTTGGCCAAGAAGAAGGGGAAGAAGACGTGATCGATAGAGGAGGGGCAACAGAGGACGCTGTTCTCAGTTGCCCCTTTTCAATTTTTACGGATAGTAATGGGGCCCTTCAAGGCTCGGCCGCTGACGCTTTGTATGGGAAACGAACGCTAGAAATGCTATAAGTTGTGCACGCCGAGTTAATTAGTGATACCAGCAAACGAAGTATTTCTATGAGTTTAGAGACGCGCTGTTTACATCTGCTGTTGGGATTTTTGGAGCATGGAGAATTAAAATGAGTGACGAGAGCAAGGCCACGGACGAGAAGGTGGTCGCCACTGCAATAAAATACAAGCCAAAGCCAGTTGAGATTTATCAACCTGGCAGCTTTGAGATTACGGAGCATTTTTATCCGAGAGTCCTCAACGCTCAAGTTCATCCGCTTGTTCAGTATTTTCTCTCTCTCACAGCCGATCAAATTATCGAGCGTTATTGCCACTTGCGTCCGACAGTCTTTCCAGAAATTATTGGAGAGATATTAAAGAAACGAATGAAGCACTTCAATTGGGGTGGAGCCGACCTCTTTCACACGACAACAAAGCAGGGGAACCGTCGCCTTGTCGTGATTGAAACCAATTCGAGTCCGTCAGGGCAGAAGTCGATGCCGCTTCTTTCTGAGTCGAGCGAATTAGCGGGATACAAGACGCTTCTTGAGCGCGCTTTTCTGCCTCTTATCGCAAAGAAAACAGCCAATGGTGGCCTCGCGGTGCTCTACGATAAGAATGAAATGGAAACCCGTGGATACGCAGCGACCCTCGCTGAATTGACGGGGGAGCCCGTATACCTGGTTCCTTTCTTCCAGCACGACCCAGAGCCTCCGGTCCGCTTCGTCGGCTCTGACAGGCACATGGAGATCAAGAGCCCTGAAGGGAAGTGGGTCCCTATTCGTGGCGCGCTGCGTTACGTGACACAGAAACCATGGAACCGCATTCCTGTCATGACCAAGACGGTGCTCTTCAATCCTATTCTCGTCTGCCTCGCTGGGGGACGGAATAAGTTGCTCGCGGCCAAGGCTTACGACTTCTATAACGCTGACCTGCGCACGACGGGCTTGGCGATTCGCACTCCAGAAACGATCTGGGATGTGTCTGTCCAAGAGGTGCCGCTATGG
>JARGOJ010000195.1:5930-11493 GCA_029210225.1 Planctomycetota bacterium | reverse complement strand
CGCAGCGAGCATCGCCAGAGTCCCCCCGCGACCATAGCCAAGCAGATAGACCCGCTTCGAGTCGACGTAGGAGAGCTTCGAGACATAGTCAACGGCAGCCACGACATCGTCAACCTCCCCATAAGCCAACTCAAATTGCCCAGGGTTTTCATTCTCCCCACGAAAAGACGGACAACAGACAAGGAAGCCCGCGTCTCTAAGCATGGCTGTATCTTCTTCCCAAAGCGACTTCTTTAAGCCATCAAAACCATCCCCAATCCAAATCACCACCGGGTGCTTCTTCTTATCCTTCGGGTCCGGGGTCAAATAGGCCGAGAGCTTCCCCACCTTAGAAGGATACTGAACCAAGTCGAAGATCCTGGCCGGAGGGAACTTCGCAGGACCAGAGCGCTCGTAAGCATTCTCAATGAGCTTTGTCTTATAACCCTTCCGCGCCTCTAAGAGAGTCTGAGGCTTTGTCTTATCCTGACTCTCCGCTTCAGAGGCAAAGGTCAGCGCAAGCAGCGCAAGAGAGAGAAGCAAGGGGAGTTTTTTAAGGCGATTCATGGGAGAGCGATTCCTTTACGAGAGCGTTCCGGGGCCAGGAATTTTATCGTAGGGCTCCCCTGTTGCTATTCACTTCCCTCGCTTTTTATCAAAAAATGTCTCAGCGAATTTCAGCGATCGATCGGGAAGGGTCCTCCCGAAGAGCGCAATATCGTATGAGCCACTCGATGCCCCCCCAGCGCGGTGGCCAGGGTGCTCTGCCCAGGAAAGACGGAATCACCGACTAAGTAGAGCCCCTTACTCAAGCTCTTTGGGAAGAGGTCTTTGTAGTTGCCAAGCCCCGCTCGCCTCGGGACACCCCCAACAAAGCCATCCGGTCGCCCGGTAAATCTCTCGAAGGTTCTTGGGCTTCCAGGGACTTCATAGAGGATAGACTCACCCCACTCGGGAGCGAGCACTTTTAGGCCCTGGCGCATTCGCTGCTGTATCTCTTCAATCTTTTCCGGACGCTTATCTCCGTGCTTCACATGGGTCGAAACCGTCATGGTTGCGTAGCCCTCTGGGGCCCGATCTCTCTCGCCTTTGCCCGATATCGAACAGAAGAGGTGATTGCCATCCTGCAAAGCTTTGGTTGGATCCTGAATCAATTGAATATGACAAGCTCCAGGCTTCGCATTCTCTGGGCGCTTGACCACCCGATAAAGCATACAAGCCCCCCAACCGGTCTCGACGGATTTCTCCCAACGTTTTAATCGCTCCGGGTCATCGACCGGACCATCAATCAATTGATTCAAAGCCCTCGGTAGAACATTCGCCACAACAACAGGGACTTCAAAGTTCTCCTTGCTCGTCTCCACCAACCACCTATCTTTGGAGCGCGTTAGGCGCTTCACTCGTCGAGTGTAGAGGACATCCCCCTGCTCTTTCTCAATGGCCTGCACTAAGCCTTTGGCGAGCTCTCCCAGGCCACCGCGAATATGCTGCGTACCGCGAAAATAATAATCCAAAGTACTCAATGCAAAGAGCGCTTCGGCCTCCTCGACACCACACTGCACGGTAATCTGACAGGTCGCGTTTAAGAAGGAGTGAAAGAGTCCTGGCTTGTCTAATTGATAGGCCTCTAGAACCTTTTTTAATGGCTTCCCAAGCCAGCGTAGTAAGCCAAGGTATTGGGGGCTTCGACGAAGATGGCTGAGTAAGCTCCCACCGGAGAGGGGCGGAAGAAGCTCCGGGTCATTGAGCACTCCCCAAAGCTTGTCCGCGACTGTTTTCTGCTCGCGGAAGAAGCGCTCTTATTCCTTTGAGACGGATCCTTTGGAGAACTGCTTTATAAGGTCTTCCCGATTCCCTGGGACCAGGATGCGCTCGGAGCCGCAACGGAAATCGAGGATCGGGTCGAGGATTTCGCTGTGAACGTCGAGCTGGTATTCATCGATCCAGCGACGAAACAATTGACCAGGACCGAGGCCACTCGATAAAGTCGCCCCGGCTTCGAATCGATAACCGGCTTTATTGAAGGTCCCGGCGCAGCCACCGGGGTAATTCAGCATCTCTAAGAGGATCACCGAAGCGCCGCCACGAGCAAGCTCTAATGCCGCTCCCAGGCCACCAAATCCCGCGCCGATGACGGCGACGTCGTAGTCTTTCAAAACAATCTCAAAGTCTTTACAATCCTTGCTAGAACCCCGGTATATTAATCCAATTCTTAAATCCTGCAGAGTCCCAATCAGTCACTACGAATTCAGTCATCGACCTTAGGGCTTCCCTCTAAATCGTCCAATGTCCTCCATTCTTTGGGCTTGCTCCATGGCTCCCACTTCTAAGGAATCCTAAAGGAAAATAACTCATGAACCAGCCCTTTCAAATTCGCGTTGAGGCAGCCGCCGACCACGACGCCATCACCGCCCTGAATGATCTTGCATTTGGCCAAAGCGGCGAAGGCAAGGTTGTCGGACTCTTGCGCAAGGCTGGAGCCTTGCGGGTCTCTCTTGTCGCGGTCTCTGGCTCTGAGATTGTCGGCCATTTAGCGCTGTCTGACATGACTCACTCTAAGAACCCAGGGCTTGTCCTCGGCCTCGGACCGATGAGCGTGCTCCCTAGCTGGCAGAAAAAAGGAGTCGGGAGCGCATTGGTTCAAGCGAGCCTTGAGCGTGCGAAGAGTGAAGACGCGGTGGCGATCATTTGCCTGGGTCATCCGAATTTCTATCCTCGCTTTGGCTTTGAGCCCGCCTCAAAACACTCGATCACTGGGGACTACGAGGTCCCTGACAACGTCTTCATGGCCCATGTTTTTGGGGCCGAGCAGCAGCTAGGGCTGTCTGGTCATGTCCATTATCATGAGGCCTTCAAGGAGTGCTGAAGGACCCGATTGGGGTGAAACTTGGTAGACTACGGGCGCCCGGATTCTTGCTATGCGACGGAGCGATGACGCGCCTCGCCAAGCTCGCTGCCCTTATAGGACTCAGAAATGACACGACTTTCTTTAAGACACTGTTCGCTCACAAAGATTGCGTTGCTGCTTCTCACAATCTCCGTCACGGCTTGCACTGACCCGGAGCCCGCTCCGGAAAAGACTCCCCCAAAGACCATCGAAGGTCCAAAAGAGACCGCCGAGATTAAGGCCTATATTCCAGGAGAGCCCACCGAGCTAAGCAAAGATCAGGCGGCCACAGCGAGCGCGAAAACAGAGCTTCTCAAAGATGCCTTTTACTCGACTGGGGAGGCGGAGATTAAGGATCGCCTCGAACATCCGAGGGCCAAAGACGCCGCCTTGAATATGGCTAAAGAGAAGCTCATGGCGCTTTGTTTAATTGAAGCCAATCGATTCTTAGACGAGCTTAAGACCATGCCCGAGTACCCAGAGAACGGCCCGGTCGACCGCTTTCGGAACTCCCAGGAGAAGCCGCTTTCTTCATTTATCGAAAGCCTATCGAAATACACAGTGATCGTCGCTCGTTACAAGCCCGTCGATTTGCCAGATAAGACAGTGCTCTTTATGACCGTCGACCCTGCTCAATTGTTTAAAATCTTGAAATTGAAAGTAGGACCTTACCTCAAGGGAGCCGGAGGCCGTCCTTATCCTTCAAAGGTCTCAAAGAAATACCTTGGTGAGTTTGACCAACGGGCTGAGGCCAGACAAAGCGAATTGATCACAAAGCAAAATAGCCTCGCGGAGTCCTGCGGGTTTAAGACGCTCGATGCCGAGGCTAAAGATAAATAATTCAATCCTTATTCATTAATAGACAATAAACCGACCACGGTCGGCTTCAATGATTGTTCCCTCCCGATCTTTCACTTCATCGTGAACATCTTCGGGAGACAATCGGCCAATCCCGCCATACATATTCAGGATGACATCCAGGGGCTCGGAAATCAGCTCATCGGTCTCGTTCAAGGCCCAGAGAATCGCATTCCAAATTTCAATCAGGGGGTTGCCAAAGACGCCCCCACCAATCAGTGTTAAGAAGACAGTGCGGCGTTTCATTTGAATAGCGGATAACAAGGTACCGAGGTAAGCGGCGCGGAGCAGAGGCTTACACAAGCCCTCAAGGTCGGAGGACCCAAAGCTATAGCCTCCAAGGGCAATCGTCGAGGTAAAGACCTGACCAATTCCAGGGTTGCTCTTAGGAACCGGACCGCTCCATTGACTGCCAAAGAGAACGTCGACGTTGTCATGAGCCCCCACTCGAATCTTATCGAAGTTCTCATTCAATTGTGCCAAGGCTTCAGGTCCCGAGTGAATCCCAGAGCCGCGCAAATATCCCGATTGAACCCGAGCGACATCGGGGTCGAGGACATCTTTTAGAAGATTGATATCTCGGGTATCTGTTTGAGTAAAGCGACCATTAAAACCGGGGGCGGCATAGTGCCGGAGAAAAGTGCCAGGGAGCGCGGAAATAGAGGCCCGGGGGCCCTGAGTGGAATCACCAAGGTAATAGCGAATGGGGACAATGCGGGCCCCAGGTGCTTCCAGACAATTGAATTGAGACGCCGCTTGAAACAACGCGCCCGGTCTGGCTCCGGCTTGGAGAGTGCCAATGTCAAAGAGGTCATGTCCACCAATCAGCAATGACAACCGTGAGCGGGCGCTCCTTGCTCCGGAAGGGACAGCGTCCCTTAATTCTCTGAGGCTGGGGGTCGTGAAGCGGCCGGCGCGAAAGGTGCCCAGAGAGGTCTTTAACAGCGCTGATTCAGGGTCGTCAAAAGAGAAGGCCTCCGTAAGGTCGGCCTCCACTTCGATTTCCAGGTCACGGACGTATTCCCCAAGCTCCCCACGGGAAAGGCAACCATTGTGATTAAGCAGCTGTCGGCGAACAGATTCCAAGCGCGTAAGATCTTCGACAAACATAGAGGAATCCTCGCCATGAAAATGGGAAAGGGCTTAGGAGAGCTTTAAGATTTGCGCAACCACAGCGGTCGCCGACTCAGGATTGAGAGGCTTTCCAAAGTTCGTTTGCAATTGACGGCCGATGACGTTCATTCCGAGGTAAGACAATTGTGCGCGCATCGCTGCGAGGACAGTGAGTCCACCGCCGCCGCTATGGGTTGCAATACCGGCTACTTTGCCGTTAAAGGCGCCGCGCCAATCGTCTCCGGAGCGACTGACCCAAGCGATCATGTTATTGAGACAGGGGGGGATAGAACCATTGTATTCCGGGGCGACAAAGAAGACGCCGTTCGCCTCAATCATTTGCTTGGCTAATTCGACAGCCTTCTCGGGGATGCCGCCGGCTTCTGCCTTTGTCGAGTAGAGGGGCAATTCTAAATCGACGAGGTTGACAATTTTCGCTTCGCCGTCTTGGGCACGAACTTCTTCAGCGATCTTCTCGCCAAGCTCGACATTCTTCCCAACACTTGCAACAAGAACGAGAACAGTTTTCATAGGGACTTGTTTCCTTAGGGTGATCTGATAGGCCTTTGAATCGCTCATAGAATACTAAAGAGCGCTCATTTTTGCTTTTTCAGCGACAACATCTATCCAAGGAAAGGCGCTAAGTCGTTTTGATAGAGCTCCCTGAGCGTCACCCACTCTTGCATAAACCAAGGAGTCAGGAGGCGCGTCTTCTGCTCAATCATG
>JARGOJ010000195.1:0-5920 GCA_029210225.1 Planctomycetota bacterium | reverse complement strand
CTTCCTTGGGGTCTGGAGTCAGGGAATTCGAGCTGGCTCCGATGAGAACGCTACATAATTCCCACTCTGAGCCCAGCTCTTTGAAGCGGGCTTGATATTCAAATTTGTATAGTTCTCGGGGTTTTGTTTCGACTCCAAGCTCTTCTTTGACCCGTCTTACGGCCGCATCGGCGATGGCTTCCCCGCGGCGTGGATGGCTGCAGCAGCTGTTGGACCAATAGTCACCCCAGAGGCGTTTGCCTGGGGCTCTCTTATGAATGAGCACCTGGCCTTCGGGGTTAAAGAGAAAGACCGAGAAGGCCCGATGCCTTATTCCAGCGCCGTCATGGCAGCGCGCTTTGCTCTCATGACCAAGAACTCTATCGTCCTCATCAACAAGGATCAGTTGATCGTCGTCCATAGTTGCGACTCGCGATTCCTTTTTTGGGCGCCTGAGCGCCGTCTGTGACATTTCGCGGGTGATTTTAAGCGTCTTCTTCGTCATCGGAAAGGCAGAACTTCCTTTCCCAAGCAAGTCCCTCATGCTCCAAAACTTGGTATGAACTTTGCTGTTATCTCCTTTCGTTCTCTTTCTTTCAATACAGATCGCTTGGACAATGAATCACACTCACAGCTTCGACAACCGAAAACAAATGGCAAAGCTCGCGGCCATTTTGGAGACCGCCGTCGACGCGATCATCACAATAACAAACAAGGGTCTCATCGATTCGATCAACCCAGCGAGTGAGCGACTCTTCGGTTACTCCAAGGACGAGCTGCTTGGACAGAACGTCAAGATCCTTATGCCTGAGCCTTATCAATCGGAGCATGACAGCTACCTTGAGAACTACTTTGCCACGGGCATCAAGAAGATCATTGGAATTGGTCGAGAGGTCAGCGCTCGCCGCAAGGACGGCACAATTTTCCCCATAAACCTTGCAGTCAGTGAGATGGTTGTTGAGGGAGAGCGAATGTTCACTGGGATTATTCGGGACATCTCCGAACGAAAGAAAGCGGAGAAGGCGCTGCTCAAAAGCGAGGATCGCTTTGGCTTCTTATTTAATACGGTCGGCACTGTCATTTTCTGTTTGTCCAGTGAACATCATGTCCTCGAATGGAATCATGAGGCTGAGAAATCTCTGGGTTGGACTCGCGAAGAAATCATCGCCAAAGACTTCTGCCAAGCCTGTATTCCAAGCGCCACAAGAAATAGCTTCAGCGAAGATTTGAAGCGCGTCGCCAATGGCGAACCCCTGCTGGACTGTGAGCGCGTTGTCGTGACTCGGAGTGGAAAAGAGCGGGTCTACCTTTGGAATCTGAGCCCATTCATCGAGGACCCAGCGAGTGACGAAGTCAAGATCATCGCCTGTGGTCAAGATATCACCGATTACAAGCGCGTCTTGCGAGAGCTCATCACAAAGAAGTCCCTGGCTCAGCTGGGGGAGATGGCGGCGGTGGTCGCCCATGAGATCCGCAATCCCATCGCTGGTATTTCGGGAGCCTTGAGAATCATTGCTGGGCGCCTCCCCAGTGAGGAAGAAGACCTCATGATCATCAATGAGATCATTGAGCGCCTGGCCAATCTCAATCAAATTGTCAACGACCTGCTCGTATTTGCTCGCCCATCAGCCCCGGACTGCAAGAGGGTTCCCTTCAATTATATGCTTGAAGATAGCCTTCGCCTTTTGGGAGAAGACCCAGCCTTTGCCCACGTCAAGGTCGAATTGATTGGGGTTGATTGCTTGATCTACTGCGATCCAAAACTGCTGCAAGGCGTGGCAACAAATATACTATTAAACGCCGCACAAGCTATGAAAGGCGAGGGCTGCATCCGAGTGCAAGTGGTGGAAGAAGCGAAGCACTGGCAATTGTCCTTCGAGGACAACGGCCCGGGCATACCCGAGAGCATCCAGGGGAAGCTGTTCGACCCTTTTATCACAACGAAGACGCGAGGAACGGGCCTCGGCCTGGCCATCGCTAAGCGAGTGGCGGAGCAGCATAGAGGTGAGTTGAAGGTTCAAAGCTCCGGGGCCGGGACAACCTTCTCCCTGATCCTCCCTAAACCCTAATGCCCGCGCTCATTCATCCTTCTATTGGCCAGTGATTGCCTCGACCTAGTGCTCCTGTTTATTGAGCGTTATTGCTCACCCAGGTCTCCCGTGCATCGGTGAGACCCCAGCTCTTCATACGATAGCGGATTTGGTCTCTATTAAGACCCAGGAGGCGCCCAGCCTTGGTTTTGACACCGTTTGCGCGGCGCAGAGCTTGTATGAGCAAATCTCTTTCGAGCTCTTCCAGGTTGATACCATCCGGTGGCAATTGGTAAGGACCAGCGACGGAGGCTTGCTGCGTTGGGATGGCTTTGGGTTGGGAGGCAAGTTGGGGAAGGTTATCTTCGGTGATGAGCTCCCCGCTGCCGAGGATCATGGCGCGTTCGACGACGTTCTTCAGCTCGCGGACATTTCCCGGCCAGTGATAGCTATCGAGGCGTTCGAGGGCTTCGGAGGTCAAGCCTTTGACGTGCTTGCGAAACTGTTTGTTAAAAAGGTCAATGAAGTGCTGCGCCAGGAGGGTGACGTCGCCATCTCGTTCTCTTAAGGGGGGAACCGCGATCGGAAAGGTATCCAACCGATAGAAAAGATCTCCTCTAAAGCCCCCATCTTCAACGAGCTTTGGGAGGTCTTTGTTCGTGGCGGCGATGATGCGGACGTCGACGGTGACATCCTGGCTGCCCCCAACTCGTTTGAATGTCTTATCTTGGAGGAAGCGCAGGAGTTTTGCTTGAAGGGCCGCGGGCATATCCCCGATTTCGTCGAGGAAGACCGTGCCGCCGTCGGCGAGTTCGAAGAGGCCTTTCTTGCTGTTCTTGGCGTCGGTGAAGGCGCCCCGCTCGTGACCGAAGAGTTCGCTCTCAAGGAGGGATTCGGTGATGGTGGTGCAGGTCAGGTTCATGAAGGGGCGCATAGCCCGGTCGCTGTTGAGGTGGAGAGCTTTGGCCAGGACATCTTTGCCAACGCCGCTCTCACCAGTAATGAGCACCGTGGTTGTGGAGAACTGAGCGACCTTGAGGACCAAGTCGAAGACTTTGGCCATGGCGAGGGAGCGCCCGACGACGTTGTCGAGTCCCTGGGTCGATTGCATGCTCTCGTGGAGGCGAGCGATTTGGCGTTTTAGCTGCGTCGACTCCAGAGCTTTTTCGATGAGAACCGAGAGCTCTTCGACGTTGAAGGGTTTGGTGAGATAGTTGTAGGCGCCCATTCTCATGGCATTGACGGCGTCTTCCACGGAGGAATACGCGGTCATGAGAAGAACCGTGGCATCGTGCCCTCGCTCCCGGATGTGAGCGAGGATTTCCAAGCCATTGCAGTCGGGGAGTTTGATATCGAGGAGCACGAGGTCAACGAAGTGGCTGGCGAGGATGGCTCGGGCTTCGGCGCCGGTGCCGGCCTCTAAGATTTTGTATCCATCTTCTTTCAAGCGTTCTCGGAGAGACCAACGAAGTAGTTTTTCGTCGTCAACGATGAGAATCACTTCATTTTTGCTAGTACCGGCCATATTGAATTCTTACTCATTGGGTGAAGATGCCTGAACAACCTTTTTCGACAGCAAATCCCTTACCTATTAGATGAGACCAAAGAGCGCGGCAGATAAGCTGAGAAAAATACCGCGACCTGCGAGTTTTATCACGGCAACCGCGGAATTTCTCGCGGATTCTTATTAAAGTCAGTTCGCTTCTGGATACAAGGCCCTCCGGACCGTCCTTTTCCCTCTAGCCTTTATGAATAGGGCTCTCCACAAGACCCATGAAGCCATTTGGTCCATTCTCATGCGAATCCCCCAGTTGGGAAACGGATCTCACCCAAATTTGGAAAACAAGCTCATAAAGAGAACGTTATTTATTTTGTAAATAACGTTCACAATATTCACAACAGGCTATTTTACTCGGGTCAAAGTGTTTTACTCAAAATTTACATTTTGGCGCGAGTCTTGCACAAGGAGAAGGCGGATAGGAAACTCTGAAACGAATTGGAACGGTTGTTATGAAGTATGTCCTCGCCCCCTACCTCATTCTTAGCTTAGCCTTCTTCGCGAGCACCGGCAACGCCGATGAACGCTTGTTTGACCGCCCCCTCGGTGACACAAGCCTCGCCAACCGGAACGCGTCATCCCTCGCAGGCTTCGTCCAAAAACGCAGCATGGAACGAGGACACAAAGGCAGCGCGGTTAAAGAACTTCAAAAACGCCTCCATGACCTCGGCTACCCCACAGCGAACGACGGCGTCTTCGGACCAAAGACTCATCGCTCCGTTCGGAAATTTCAAAAGGACCACGGACTCCAAGTCGACGGAATCTTCGGCAAGAAAAGCCTGGCCGCCCTCGTCAAAAAAGAGACAGACCTTCGCAACCCCCAACCTCAGCCACAGCCACAACCACAACCTCAGCCACAGCCTCAACCTCAACCTCAGCCACAACCAGGAATGGATGATGCGCTGCGAGGAGACCGGGGGTCGATAAAGCATATCCAAGATATTCGCGAACGAAATCGCGCTTTATATGGAGTGTCAAAGGCGAACGAGCGAGTCTCCGCTAACTTTTACTCAAAGGGGAAGTCGACAACTCTCCGCGCCCTCAAGGCCACAAATGTCAAAACCTACGCGGATCGCTATCGCCTCGCCGACAGCCACATCCAAAAGAGCCTCGCCAACTTCCGCAAGTCGGGGCTATCAAACTTCACCAGCGGCGCGGACCTCCCCTTCATCCTCGCCATCGCAACTCGGGAAAGCGGCGGCAACGTCTTTAGGACTGATAAAACCCGCGTCGTCTCCGGCGGCCGAGACACCCACAAGCTCGGCGCCAGCGGCTTGGACAACCTCTGGAAGCTGCAAAGTTACTTCAGCCTGAACGACGGCACACAAATCTACATTCGCAACGTCTCCAAGAACGACCCAGGCCTCAAAAAACCCAACCGCAGCCCCGCCTGGATCTACGCCCAAGACCTCCTCTTCGCCCACTTACTCACCACCGCCAAGCACGAGCAAGTCTTTCGCAATCGCCTGATTGGGCTGAAGCTCAACGAGCTTGGGCTCACCGCCAACCCCGAAGACCTCTACGCCGGACTCAGCAAAGAAGCGCGCCGGACCTGGCTCGCCCTCCACTACTCAGGCTTCGGCTACGTTATGGGCGCCGTCAAATACGTGCTCTCCTACCAAAAGCGCAACGGCAAAAAACTCGACCTTAACGCCGTTCTTACTTTGTCGTTTAATGGTTACAAGGCCAAGCCAAGAGTGATCCTGGCTCGCGCCACAGCCCTCAGAGCACACATCTTTGAGACCGTCAAATAAGATCCGCGCCCAAATAGGACGATCATGGACCAAGGCCTCACCGTCAACATCGACCGCGTCTGCGATGAAATCACAGTCATCAACGAAGTGCTATCCCTCGATAGCAAAACCATCTTGGAGCTAGGCTGCGGACGCGCCGAACTCACTCGAATCATCGCCTCCGGGGGCCACGACCGCAAGGTCATCGCCCTCGAAGTCGACGAGATTCAACACCGCCTCAACCTCAAGATCGACGACTTGCCCAACGTCCGCTTCGACCTCGGCGGCGCCGAAGCCATCCTCCTCGATGATTCCAGCGTCGACGTGGTCTTCATGTTTAAATCGCTGCATCATGTCCCCGTCGACCTCATGGACCAAGCCCTCTCTGAATTGGCGCGAGTGCTAAAACCCGGGGGCTACGCCTACATCTCCGAGCCTATTTTCCGAGGCTCCTTAAACGAAGTCATCCGCATCTTTCACGATGAGAGCAAGGTCCGTCACGGCGCCTTCGAGGCCATCCGTCGCGCTGTCGAGAGCGGCCTTTTGACGCTGAAGCAGGAGATCTTCTTCCAAGCCCCCCGACGCTTTCAAGACTTCTCCGCCTTTGAAAAGCGTGTCAT
>JARGOJ010001294.1 GCA_029210225.1 Planctomycetota bacterium | reverse complement strand
GGCGTCCATCGCCTTTGCGCTAAATACTTTTTTGGGAATAATCGTGGCCGCCCTGCTGAGTCCAATATGGGCATTTACCTTGTTCAACGCAATAATGCTCAAGAGGGATGGCGCACATATGATCTTGGAAGTCAATGAAGAAGGCATTCGTCACAATAACAACGTGCTCGTAATGGTCCGAAAATTTGATCGTTTCAAGTTGATCCCTTGGAAGCTTGTACGGAGGTTGGAGGTGGGTCAAAGTCATTTTATGGTTATGGTAGCCCACTCATTGTATGCGGACAGGGACGACATTCCTCCATCTGGCACGCTACTAGCGTGGAATTTTTCCACCGAAGAAGGGAGCAAGATCTGCGAGGACATTCGACGACTAGGCATAAAATACGGTGCTGAAAAGCTAGAATGACGCTCTCTTTCGCGGAATAGCAATGACGCCATCTTCTTTGTGTATTAGGGAGCAACAATGACTGACTTAGAGAAAACGGCCACATCGGGTTTCAATGGGGGGACTGCGGTTGCGCTGCTCCTAGTGATCATGAGTCTGCCACTCGCAGGCCTTGGGGTTTACAGTTCTAGGCGCTCGGAGGAGATGCAAAGCTGGAAGGAAGGCAAAGCGTTGGTTTCATCGGCCTCTGTCTCGAAGATCAGAGACAGCAAGTCAGGGATGTCAGAGAACTTTTCTTTTTACACAATTGAGTATGAAGCGGAAGGGAAGAGTCACAAGTTCAGTTTTCGAGAAGGGGGGACGCTTCGCTGGCAGAAGGGAGCTGAAGTCGAGATCTTTTATGACCCAAATGATCCGGCGAAGGCATCGCTTGAGCGCGAGACAATGACCGTCGCATACATTATGTATGGTCTATGCTTTCTGCTCCTGTTAATAAGCCTTCCATTTTGGTGGCTCTCTTGGACTTGGTGGAGTGGCGAGGGAGAAGCTGCGGAGGCTCTCAAAGAAAGCTAGTTCGCGACAATCAAAGCGAAGGTTTTTTCTTAGGATTGATCGTTGTGAGCAAGTCTCTCATTGTGTTGTAAAGGTGGGATCGGACCATTGGTACATTGAAGGCTGTATTGCCTAAGAAGCCATGGCGTAGGGTATGGTCGCCAGCTCGCGCCATTCCTACAACCCATATGCGACTAGACTCTTCGTCATCCGCATTGACCATTCGCCCCGTTTCTCCAACGCGGACTCCAATGCCCGCGTGCTTCTTGGCGAGACCATCGCTGAGCAATTGTTCCCAGATAGAGTGACGGATGATGTTTCGACCAATGGCATTAATGATGAAATCATAGTTTTCAGATGGTGAATCAGCGAAGGAGACAGTGAATTGACCATCTTGGAAGTTTACGGCCTCTACTGCGCCGTTCAGGACCGTCACCTTGCCGTCTCGCTCAGCTTCACGAATGTTGCTTCCGACTTCCCAGGGCGCACCGATAGAATTGACGGCGAGTGTCCGTTTGAACATGTATAAGCGCTCAGCGGTCTTCACGCAGCCGCCGAGCTCGGCGCGTACATCGTCCCAGAAGGGTCGTATCGCCGCGAATATATCTTCAGGAGAGTGACCGAGGCAAAGATACTCGCCGAAAAAATCTCCTAGCTGAAGATTAAACTCCTCTGGAGTATCAGCCATGAGAAAGTCGGGACGCTTCTCCAAGACCAGCACCTTATTGCTCTGTTCTTTTGGGTATGGAAAGTGACGGCGACCGCTGCGGGAAAAAAGGGTGATCTTACTGTGCCCTGCTTTTGACAACAGATTCGCTTGTTCTTCTCCAGTCAGTCCGGTTCCCAAGACCAATATTTTGGCGTCGAGGGGCAGCTTGAGGCGTTGTTCGTGTCCTTCCTGTGTGAGAGGGTCGACAATGAGCTGACGATTGTCTAAGACCGAGTTCAGGTACGGCGGGACTTTTACTGAAATGGACCCGGAGGCCATAATGAGACGGTCACCTTCAATGCTCTGTCCGTCTTCCATTTCTACGAGGATTGATTGGGAATGTCGCGTGACCCGAGCGGCTTCCCCGTGTACTGTTCGATAGGTGACGAGGGGATTCGCCACTCTGCTCCGCCTCCAGCGAACGTAGTCCTGCATAAAGGCTCTCGGGATTGTTTGATCCGGATGGAATTCAT
>JARGOJ010000194.1 GCA_029210225.1 Planctomycetota bacterium | reverse complement strand
CGATGGAGTGCTGGCGCAGTTCGGGGAGGCAATCGTATCGAAAAGAGCTGTGTTCGATGCGAAGGATTCTCTGCGGTTTGAGCAGGAGCAAATCGATGTAAAGAGTGATACGAAAGCCAGTGAATTTGTCTTCGTAGCTGGAGACGTTCCAGAGGATGTTTTGGGCATGCTTTGAGGTGCTCGTGATCCCCATCACCGAGACTCCTCTTTGCTTCGCCTTGTTCTGTGATTCTTGCTCGACGTTGCGAGGACCCGCGAAGGCGTAGGCATGGACGCTGGCGATCTCTGTCCATGGAATGAGTGGTGTCCAGCGGTAGGAAACTTGCCCTTCGATGCCTTTGGGGTGAACCTTGAGACGGTTGATACGTGTTGGGCGAGGGAGCTCTTGGATGAGAGCTTCGGGGACGCAGAGGGTTTTGTAGCCGGCGTTGTTGAAGGAATCGGTAAGCTCTTGGGCTTTGCTCCAGGGCATATCTCGGGTGAGGAAACCCGCGCCGCTGCGGATTTGTTGGCGGTTGTCCAGCTCCGTTTTATGGAGGAATTGGGGCAGGACTTTGGCGAGTTCGGCGGTATAGTTGACCGACTCAAGGTTGTCGGCGAGAACAAGGGCGCAACGAGCTTCAGACATCTCATCTCATTTCGAAAAGAAGAGTCACTTCGGCAACAATCATATATAAGTTCGGTTGTTGAATTGTTGAAAGCGCGAAGCTTTGTCGTTGTTTCTCATGAGCAATAAAAGTTGCAGTGCCCAGAGAAGCATGGAAATCATTGATTTCTTTAGATCCTATGAGAAAGACAGTCGTCTTCATTCAGCATGGTTCTTTTTGAAAGGTTGACGCCTGGTTGGCTGCGACCATAGAATGCCGCGCTTTCTTGCATGGAACTGTGGGCGCTTTCCACGGTCGTTTTGGAACACATCGACAGACCTATGAAAAAACACATTGTCGGTAACTGGAAAATGAACGGCTCCGCCGCTTTCACCGAGGCCCTTGTCTCGGAGATCAGCGCTGGCTTGTCCGCGGCTCACGCAGTCGTGGGCGTGACGCCGCCGAGTCTATATTTCTCCACCGCGAAATCCAAAGCGACAAACGGCTTGCTTGTTGGCGTGCAGAACTGCCACGAAGCCGAATCAGGAGCGTTCACCGGAGAGCACTCCGTCTCCATGATCAAGGATATGTCTGCTGACTTTGTGATTATTGGTCACTCTGAGCGTCGCCACGTCTTCGGTGAGACCGACGAGCAAATCTCGGCGAAGGTCAAAGCAGCCTTGTCTAAAGGTCTTCCGGTCATTCTTTGCGTCGGTGAGAAGCTCGAAGAGCGAGACGCGGGAAGCCACGAAGCTCTGGTTGGAACGCAAACGAAGAGTGCCCTCAACGGCGTCAGCGCCGAGCAGATGTCCAAAGTTTGGGTCGCTTATGAGCCCGTTTGGGCGATTGGCACCGGACGCACAGCGAGCCCCGAGCAAGCGGGCGCTATGCATGAAGTTATTCGGGCTTTACTTGTTGAACTTTACGGTTCTGAGATCGCCCATAAAACACCGATTTTATACGGTGGTAGTGTTAAACCAAACAACGCCGAGGCCCTTCTCAATACGAAGGGGATCGATGGTGCCCTTGTTGGGGGCGCTAGTTTGAAGAGTGATAGTTTTTTAGCCATTATCAACGCGGCCCCAAAGGCAGAGTGATAGTTTTTAGTGTGTGAGCCTCGCGCTCAGGAGTTTTCTTATGTTGCCATACCTCGCTGGCTTTTTATCGATCGTCTACGTTTGCTCTTGCCTCTTCCTGATCTTCGTCGTTCTCATTCAAAAAGGAGAAGGCGGCGGCTTAGGTGGAGCGTTTGGTGGTGGCGCTGTGGACGCTGCTTTCGGTGCGAAGCAAGACACGACTTGGAAGAGAGCGACCAGCATCGCAGCCGGTCTCTTTATCGTCCTATCGATTGTCCTTGGAATGCTCGAAGCACCTCCCAAGTCTGTGATCAAAGGCGACAAAGAAAAGACCGCCAAAAAGAAAGCAGACGACAAGGCTCCCGCGATGAAAGACGCCACCCCAAAAGACGACAAATCTAAAAAGAAGTAAGTCAAAGCTTCCAGAAGCGAATTTATCTATGACCCAGGATCCTATATCCTCGGCTGTTTACAGCATGACCGGATTTGGTCGTGCTGTTTTGCGTGGTGACGAGGAAACGATTGAAGTTGACGCTCGGTCAGTCAATCACAAGTCTCTAAAAATCTCAGCTCGTGTCCCCGACTCCTTACTATCGCTCTTGCCGAAGCTTGAGCAAGAGTTAAAGGAGCGTGTACAACGAGGTTCTGTGAGCGTTCATACTCGCTATCAAAGAGTCGGAGCAAGCTCGACCTATAGCTTGAATCTCGACCAGATTGCAGCGTATAAGGACTCTCTGACCCAAAGTGATGTCCTCGCCGGAGCCACCATCCCTCTCGGGGACCTCCTTTCTCTGCCTGGTGTCGTTCAAGAAAAACAGTCTGGCCCCCTCGACCTTGACGCCAGCTGGGCTCTTCTTAAACCCGTCTTTACGAAGGCCATTGAGCAACTCGTTGCCATGCGCGCTGAAGAAGGTCAAGGGATTGTCACGGACGCTTGCGAGGCCTTGGACGGCATTGAGGACCATTGCAAAACTGTCGAGGACCTCATCCCTCAGACCCTTGAGAGCTACCAGGACAAATTAAAGTCCCGCATCGCCAAGCTCCTCAAAGGATCCGGCATCGAGCCAGACCCCAAGGACCTCGCCCAACAGCTGGCTTTTTTCGCAGACCGCTCTGATATCTCAGAAGAGCTGCAACGCATGAAGGCTCATGTGATATCCATGCGCTCAACTTTGAGCGGCGGCGGTGTCATCGGCCGAAAGCTTGAGTTCTTAAGCCAGGAAATGCAGCGGGAGGCGAACACCATGGTCTCCAAGAGTCACGGCCTGGAGATCGTCAACTCGATCCTGGCGATGAAGCTTCTGGTTGAACGCATTCGAGAGCAAGCCGCTAATATCGAGTAAATTCAAGCCTCAGAGCTCTCTTTGTTGTAGCCACGACTTTTGTCAGAGAACTTTTCGACAGAATCTAGGTCCATGGGGTGAGCGCCGCGTCTCACCCACGCAGTGCTGTGGGTCTTTCCCTGAGATTTCGTTTGCCTAAGGGCTTGCGAATTGTTCTTAAACGGCTCATCGTAAAGATACAAACTTGTCTGATAAAGGAAGAGCGCGGATGAGAGAAGATTTCGAAGTTGTTGGCGACCCGATTGACGACGACTACTATGGCAGCCCAAAAAACTCTCGCTCTAGAGATAGTCGTGCTCGAAGTCAAAAGCCTCGCGATGATTACGACGACGAATATTACGACGACGATTACATGATCTCGGACAGCGAAGCTAATAACTTGGCCATGCTCTGCCACCTCCTCGTTTTCGTTGGAGGCATCGTCGCGCCTATTGTCATTTATTCGATGAAGAAGGACGAGCACCCGTTCATCGAAGATCAGGCGAAGGAAGTGATCAACTTCCAAATCACGCTGATCATTCACTCATTCATATGCATGGCGCTTTGCTTTGTCCTTATTGGCTTTCTGCTCCTGCCATTGCTCGTGATCTATAGCCTTGTGCTACCAATCATCGGCGGGCTCGCGGCATCTCGTGGAGAGTACTACCGCTACCCCTTTATCTTTCGCTTTATGAACTAATGCTTAACCAAACCAGCCCTTCTTCTTTGGCGGAGGCTTGCCCTGAGGACCAGGGCGACCTCCACCAGGGCTGCCCCGTCGAGGATCTCCTCCAGGTTGGGGACGTTGAGGGCGCTGGCCAGGACGACCATAGTTCACGCCACCTTGGTGTCGACCAGTGGCCCGACGGGCTTGGCCTCCTGGGGCTGGAGCCGCAGCTTTCTCGGCCTTGTCCTCCTCCATTCCAGGGAGCTCGAAGCGAATGCCAGCGCGGCGGAACTCGTCGGCCAGGCGATCCTTATGGACCGCTTTCATATAGGCTTCCTGAGCTTCAACCCGTCCTTCAACAACATGTTTGAGCAGAGCTTGATTCAGCTCGACCATGCCGGACTTCACGCCCGTTTGCATCGCCAGGGGAATTTGGTGAGTCTTGCCTTCGCGAATATTCGATGACACGGCTTGAGTGCAGATGAGAATCTCTAAGGCTGCGACCCGTCCCCCACCGATCTTCTTCAGCAAGGTTTGCGCGACCACACCTTTCAATGATTCAGCGAGCATGGTTCGAATCTGCGATTGTTGCCCGGCAGGGAATTGGTCGATCAGACGATCCACGGTTGAGGACGCGGTAGTGGTGTGAAGCGTGCCGAAGACAAGGTGCCCGGTCTCGGCCATCTCAATCGCGATGGCGACGGTTTCGAGGTCGCGCATTTCACCCACCAGTATGATATCTGGGTCTTCACGGAGGGCTGCTTTCAAGGCGTTCTTGAAGGAGTTTGTGTGAATGCCTATCTCGCGTTGATTGATCAGACACTTCTTATTGGGATGAACGAATTCGACCGGGTCCTCGATGGTGATGATGTGATCACTGCGATGCCGATTGATGTAGTCGATCATGGCGCAGAGCGTTGTCGATTTACCACTACCTGTTGGCCCGGTCACGAGGACCAGTCCTTTTGTGAGGTAGCAGAGGTTCATGATCGACTTTGGTAAGCCGAGTTGTTCCGAGGTTAAGATCTTCGAAGGAATGACGCGAAACACAGCGCCAGGACCTTCTAAGTCGCGGAAGTAATTCGAACGAAAACGGGCGAGTCCTTCGATCTCGTAGGCGAAGTCGAGGTCGTTCTCTTTCTCGAAATAGTCCCAGTCTTCGTCTGTGCAAATTTGCCGCAGAATCTGATTCATGCGCTCGGGACTGACTGGGGCTTCGTTGGCTTGCTTGACCATGCTGCCGTCAATTCGCAAGATCGGTGGCTCTCCGGAGGTTAAGTGAAGGTCGGATGCTCCCTTTTCAACCATGAGGTGAAAGAGGCGGTCCATTTCTTGGCTCTGCTTTCCTCCTCCCGATTCGGGAGCGCTCTTGCGAGGCTTCGCCTTCACTTGGAAGGTTGCTCCAGGGCCTTTGTTGTCTCGGAAATAGTTGGCGCTGATGCGAGCGACATTCTTAATCTCATAGATGAACTTTGCTTCCGCACCTCCTTCAAACTTCTCCCACTCGGAGGCGGGGCAGATCTCTTGGAGGAGCATGAGGAGCATATCTGCGGGGAGGGCGGGCTCGTCGCTTAGTTCTATGAATGAATCTTTAACGCGGATAATAGGGATGTCTTCTGTGGTCAGTTGCAACGCAGAGGCGTGCTTCTCAAACATGACTTGGAAGAGGCGGTCAATCATAGCCATCAGTCTGTCTCCTCTTCCGAAGCCTGGGCGCTACCCGCTTCTGTTTCTTGAGCGGGGGAGCCCTCGTCTTCAATGGCTTGGGGGTGGTCGTCGTGGTGATCTTCGTAGACGAGGTTCGACTCGAAGGTCATTTCCATAATGGCGTGATAGGGCACGATGTGAATTTTGCCGAGAGTATCGAGGACCATGAGGTCGAGGCGCTCAGATTTGTCCTTCTCAACTTTGACGAGGCGTCCAGCGATCTCACGGTTGTTCATGAGCGTGAGCTGGATATCAGCGCTCTCTGTCATTAGACTTTGGAAGCTCAGCCCGGCGGCGCCGGAGACTTCGACACCCCAGGCGACAGTATCAGAGAGTAGATCATTCGTGACGCGGAGGCGGTGAACGATGGTGAGGGTTAAGCCCCGTAGAATTTTTAGTCCGGTCTCTGGAGTCTCACTGACGAGCTTCTCAAAGACCTCGCTGTCCATTGAGAGGATGGCACCGTCGGTTTGAGCGGTCGCTGTCGCTGAGCGGTGAGTGCTCTCAATGACCGCCATCTCGCCAATGATTCCGCCACGCTCGACCATTCCTAATGTATGGTCGGAGCTGAGGGAAACGGCCTTAGAGATTCGTACTCGGCCTTCTTCGACAATAAAGAGCTCGGCTCCTAAGTCATGCTCTGTGAACAGAACATCTCCTTCAGAGAATTCTCGCCGTTCACATAACGCGATCAGCTTTTCGATTTCTTCATCGGACATTGCCGAGAACAAATCGGACGCGTTCAAGCCACTTGAGTCCATTGATCTATCACCCCCAGAGAACGAAGAGAGAATGCGTTTGGCGCTATGGTCCTTCGTTGGGTCCAAGGCCGTTACTTGCGACTTCGTTATACACTTTTAAGAACTGGGAAGACAAACCACGGAAGCTCGCTTTGCTCAACGAGGGACGAGCCTGAGGCCGACTCCGTGCCAGAGCACTTTCATCGAATCGATGCCCCAGCGCTCATTGCCGATGGCGGGGTCGGAGATGTTTACGAAGTAACCGTCCCGCTGGTTAAGGACGATGGCGTGGCGTGACCCTTCCCGCCAACCCCACTCACTCTCATAACGAGGATCGCGCTCTTGGCCGGGTTCGAGCCAGACGGAGAGGAGCGCAGGGACCTTTTCTTGGTAGAGCGTTTCTTCATCGCAGACAAAGGCCTCGACAGTCCAAGGGCTCCCCTCTGTTTTAATCTTGAGGCCGCGATAAATTCCGAAAAAAGTCGTGCCCGATTCCTTTGTGAGGCAGAGTTCGACCATTTCTGCTTCAGTCGCGGTAAGCCCATGCTTGGCTAAAAGGGTGGCGGCCGCAGCAGCGCCGCAGGTTGATTGGTGGCTTTGCACGCAGCAGTCATCGCGCCAGTGATGCCTCGACTTAGGAGTCGCTTCAAGGAAGGAGCGAAAGCTCAGCCCAAATGTGACCAGCCAAAGCATTGCTCCTAAAGCAAATCCACGTTTTATAGAAAGCCCCGGGCTGGGGGCGAGACCGGCGAGGAAAGCCGTGGGGAGGAGGTAGCTGGCTTTGACCCAAATCGGCAAGCTGGCAATCGGACAGATCATCGCCCAGTGAGCATCTTCGGAGCTATAGAGCGCGACAAAAAGGAGAGTCATAGTGGTCGCGGCGACCGAGGCTCTGACAGCTTTTGTTCTCTTCGCGCAGAGTCTATAGGAGAGTATCGATAGGGATAATGACAGCGCCGTCACAATGATGAGACTTAGATAGATGTCAAACAAAGCGCGCCCCCTAACTTAGTCATTAGAGTCTTTAGGGGGCAAGAGTGTCACGTCTTTTTAGCGGCCTCCTGAGTGAAATCGGTTGAGAGCATTCGCACACATCAAATCGTGGGCAAATACGGGTCCCGCTCCAGGTCTTAGTATCGCGTTGCTATGGGCTCTGTTTATTATGAGTGGCCAGGTAGGGGCGGCTGGGTCGGCGTTCGGGCTGAGTGTCTGCCCAGGACTAGATATGTGCCCCAGGTTTTGCCTAACTGATTTGATTTTAGCTATCTACAACGTCGCCGGGGGGCTTGTCGTTGCTTTTGGAGCGTTTGGCGTCTTACTTTTGTTCATGGTCGCGGTCACTCGACGGAATTCTCTGCGCGACATATAGTTCGCAAAGCTTGGAAAGAGGCGGTTCACGAAGGCGGCGAAGCGCCACTCGCTGGGCTCGACGATGGTCCCATGGTTCTTCACGATGCGGCGGATCACTTTGGGAACAAAGTCCTCGGGAGCCAAGGGCTGATGCTTTTCTAGAAGCTGTTTGGCCTGCTCTTCGGTTAACTCTTTGCCGAGTCGCCCGTACTTACCCCCAGAGAGAATTGGGGTGCGTATGATTCCGGGACAAACTGCGGTGACTCTCACTCCATGGCGCTCAGCTTCTATTCTCAGGGCCTTGGAGAGTCCAACAACGGCGTGCTTTGTTGCGGCGTACCCAACCATGACCGGAGCAGGGAGCAGCCCAGCCACCGACGCAGTGTTAATAATGTGTCCGAAGCCCTGCTCAATCATGGGTCTATAGACAGCCTGTATCCCATTTGTGACTCCTCGCAGATTCACATCGGTGACACAGTCCCAGTCGGTGACCTCGTAGTTCTCAGCGAGACCAATCACGGCGATCCCGGCGTTGTTGAAGAGGGTGTCTATGCGGTCGGACTCTCGGAGGACATCCTCCACGACTTTTTTAAAGGCCTGGAAATCGGTTACATCAAGAACTACATTTCTTGCTTTTCCACCATTTTTGACGATGTCTGCAGCGACTTTTTTTCCCGCTTCCTCCTGAAGATCGGCGATGACAACTTCGCAGCCTCTCTTTGCGAGATCCTCTGCTAGAGCCTTCCCAATGCCGGAAGCGCCTCCCGTGATGAGGGAAACACCCCCTTCGAAATAGCGAATGTGAGAGCCCTGAGTCATGTTCTTTCCTCGCGTCTTCAAGCGTCGCTTTGATAAAACTAGGAAGCTTGTTCAAGAGTGTAGAAGACTATGAATCCAAAAGACATCGTTAAGCGTGGTTACGATCAAGCGAGCCTTCAGTATAGGGGAGATGCTCCCGGCAAAGGCTGCGATCGATATCGGGATTGGCTCGAAGAGATAGAGTTGCTCGTACCTGCAGGTCAAGCTGTGCTTGATCTGGGCTGTGGCAATGGTGTTCCAGTTGCGTCTCGTCTTAGTCAAAATTATTCTGTGGTTGGTGTCGATTTGTCTCCGGTTCAAGTGACCCGCGCTCGGCGTCTGGTTCCTGGGGCGAAGTTCCTCTGCCGGGATATGGCGAACGCTGAGCTACCAACGCCGGATCATCACTTTGGAGCCATCGTCTCCTTCTACGCTCTGGTCCACTTGCCCCGAGAAGAGCTGCGTCCAACCCTCGATCGCGTTATGCGCTGGTTGGCCCCTGGGGGGATTTTCATGGCGACCATTGGTTTCTTGGAGTGGGAAGGAACCGAAGAGAACTGGCTTGGTTCCGGGGCCCCGATGTATTGGAGCCATCCCGACCAGACAGAGTTCATCCGAGTCATGACCGAGGCCGGACTTCAGCTCTTAAGAACAGACTACGTACCTGAAGGCAAAATAGGCCAGGGGCATGGGCTGATTTTGGCTCGAAGATAAGGATGACAGAGCCTAGTCCTCTTGAAGTTCGCCAAGGGCCTTTTGCATTCCTGGACTCTCAACTCCGGGAGCCGGTTTCGTGACCTGTTCTGGCATGTACCAGGACGACGCACGGCGAGTCTTGAGGGGCAATTGATCGAAGAGACGCGCTGGCTTTTTGGTCGCGGCGTTCTTCCGGTCGCGCTCTTGATTCGTCTCCGACTTCTCGTCAATCTCCACTTGAGAAGCGTCCGTTTTCTTTTCTTCTTTGTCAGCGGCGTCGATGGTGCCGTTGATTGTTTCCGCTGCGGCACCAAAGGCTAAAAACTCAGCTTCCGCTTTCACAAGATTACGGGCGTGAGCTCCTGGGCTGCCGAGGAAGGCTCGGGTTGTAGACTCTCGCACTGTGAGTCCCACACCTGGCTTAATGACTCGCATAGCAGCAGGGGTCAGGAGCGCGGAGACAAGGACGCCGACGGCTGTGGCCTTCAGATACTTCCCAAAGGGCCCGACACCATTTTCGAGGCCGAGCTTCTCAGAGGTGTAGTCTTGAGCAAAGCTCCAAATCCCCCCCCAAGAAATGCCTCCGGCGAGAATATACGCGGGCACTGTGGCCATTCCAACAGCCCCAAGACCGGCCATAATAGGGGCGAACAAGCCACCGCCAACAACACCGCCGACAGTGTGAGCGACGGCGGCCTTCCACTGAAAGGGCTCTTTTTTGATCTTGCTTTTCACTGTGTAGGTGATGAGTCCAGCGACTCCACCAACCAACGCGCCAATAGCCATTGCTGAGAGAATGAACAATCTAGGAATCCTTGTTAGATGAGCTTCGTTCTAGTCTCGTCGTGTTAAGGATCTATCATATATAAGCGAAGGCCCCTGGCAAGGACCTTTCTGAGGAACTGTCGATCTTGACAGAGTTGTGACTTTCGTTGGCTTAGAAGAAGTGTTTGATGGGGAATACGCAGCCGAGCACGATCATTCCAGCGCCGGCGATTATCACGAGAATTCGAGCGGTTCTATCAGGGAGACGAGACAGCAGATCGTTGCTTTGCCGATGCTGCGAGCCCGCCTCACGCCACCCGATCATGTCTTGGAGATGACTGTTTTTGGGGCCTTGGTCTGGAAAGTCATTGCTGCTCTCTTTGAATCCATCCAGGGCTTTCACGATGAGGTAAACCCCTGTTCCGGCAAAGAGCAGGAAGAAGGTCATCATGCTTCCCAGGGTGCTCTTGGCGGCGAGGCATATGAGTGGGTCGTTGAGCATGGGGGGGCTTTCGAAAAGATTTGGCGATGGCTCCGCTTTCAGTCGCATTCTAGGACTGGAGGATCTACTTTTTCCAAAACTCTTCTCAATTTTTCTGAGAGCGTGAAGGTTGTCATTGTCGTAAATGAATGATGAGCAATTCATTCATTTCTATTGCAAAAGCCTGCATTCGCCTCTGGAGATAGAGAAATCGCTGTTTCTGCGGTGGTGTGTGGGAGCTCGTTGGCAATTTAATTGGTGATCTAATCTGCCCGAGAAGCGACATTGGAATGACAGCGTTGCTCTGTATAGAGAGGGCATTGACACGGCTTGCAGGAATGTCTGTAGAGATAGAGTGCCTTGTCGACTAGATATCTCTGGAGTTGCGCTCTTGACCAGTCAATCTGGTTATATCTTCGGATAGGGAGCTAACTATGAGATTTTCATTAGCTGCAGTCGTCAGCGTGGTGTTGCTCACCGCTCATTTTATTCCGTTCGGATGGGCCCAGGAACCCAGAGTCGAATCGTCGCCGCCAACGCGATTACTTCGACTTCAGGGACTCCGGGGTTCTCAGGCTTGTGGCGAAGTTCAGATCGTTGACAATGTCGAAGGTCCGGATTCATTTCAATTGTCAGTTCAACATCTTAAACCCCTCACTCTTTATACAGTCTTTTTGACGCATAGTAGGAAGGAAGGAGCCCTTCCGGCCCATTATCTTGCTGAGTTTAAGACGGATCGGAGAGGAGAAGGGCGGTTGAAATTACTGACTGAAATCATCAATGTCTTCGCGAGCGCGAACCAAGGCGTCGAAAACAGGGCCGGAATTGCCGACTCGATGGGCGCGGGAGCCTTGTTAAATGGGGCGACGACGGTGCCGCTCAATTTTATCAGGATCTACAGCGCCAAAGCGAATGGCGTTGAGAGTGTCTTTGGTCGGAGTGAAGGAGAGAAGGGGGGAGGATTGGTTTTAGTGTCGGACAGCGAATTGCCTTAAATCGTCCGAAGGGAATTCAGCGCGAGCGGCTACCTGAGCCGGGTCCACGATCTGACCCTCGGCGAGCGCGTCTTCTTCGTTCTCGAAGATGTTTGTTGCTATCTCAAAGACATTGCCAACGATCATTTGCAGCGCGGCAATGTTGCCTCGTTTTAGAGAGGATAAAAGTAAATCGCCGCCTTTATGGCGAAGGATGGATTGGGCCCGCATGAAGATGCTGAAGGCCATCTCATCGAAGTAGTGGATGCGTTGCATGGTCATAATGACATAGTGATTGTCTGCTGCAATCCTCTCAAGTTCCTCGTAAAAGGGTCCTCGCGGGCCGGTT
>JARGOJ010001293.1 GCA_029210225.1 Planctomycetota bacterium | reverse complement strand
GGCTCGACGACGTCTGATCGAATTGCGCAAAAAAATGTTCCCGAGCCAAGGACCCGAGAATCAACGTGGGGAGCCGTCCAAAGCCAATGAGAAAAAACGAGTTTGGGCAGCCCTGCGTCAGGCCGTGAAAAATGGCCGTTTGACTGAAGCGCAAGCCAAGCAACGTTGGGAAGGCTACCTCAAGCGTCTCAAAGAAGGCGGTCGCAAAGAGCACCGAAAAGGCAAAGAGAAAAAGCGCCAGGCTCTCTAAGCGTTCTCTTTAACTCATTAATTTCGTCTTACGATGATATTGACAGGTTCCGGCGTCTTCCGTCGGGACCTGTTGTCATTTTTGGGGCTGAACATCTTCGGCGAACCAGGAGTAGATCGCTGGTAAGACCAGCATTGTTAGCAAGAACGACGTCACTAATCCGCCAATCACGACGGTTGCTAAGGGCCGTTGAACCTCCGCTCCCTCACTGACTGATAGGGCCATTGGTAGAAAGCCGAGGCCATCGGTAATCGCCGTCATTAATACCGGGCGCAGTCTCGCCATGGCTCCATTCCAAACAGAGCTGTGAATGTCTTTTCCACTTAAATGCTGATCCCGAATAAATGAGACGAGGACAACACCATTCATCACCGCGATTCCGAAGAGCGCAATAAATCCAACGCCCGCTGAAATACTAAAGGGCATATCTCGCGCCCAAAGCGCATAGATTCCGCCTGTTGCGGCCATCGGCACATTCAGAAAGATAAGCAGGGCCGGCTTAACTGAACCGTATGTCATGTACAAAAGCACAAATATTAAAAAGAGCGTCAATGGAACGACGATCATGAGCCGTAGAGATGCCCGCTCCAAATTCTCAAACTGACCGCCCCACTCGACGACATAACCCGGAGGCAGTTTTACCTGCGCTTCCACCGCACGTTTTCCGTCTGCAACGAAGCTCGCTAAATCACGACCTCGAACATTGACTTCGACGTTGATGCGTCGGCGAATGTTCTCTCGACTAATCTGTGCGGGTCCTTCCTCAACCTCAATCTCTGCCAATTGGCCGAGAGGAATCAATCGCCCCTTTGGATCCGCCACACGAATAGACCGGATTTTAACGACGTTCGCTCGGGCGTCTTCAGCAATTCTGACCTGGAGCGCAAAGCGCCGTTGACCCTCGAAAACAGTGCCGACCTCTTTGCCCCCAAGCGCTGAAACAGTGTCCAAGACCGCACGGGCATTGATCCCGTAGCGAGCGATTTCATTTCGCTTAATGCGAACCCGAAGCACAGGCAGTCCTGCGACCTGTTCCGCCTTCACGTCGGCAGAACCTTTGACTGTCGAGACGGCCTTCGCGACGTCCTCAGCAATCTCTTTGAGCACTTTAAGGTCGTCGCCGTAGATCTTAACCGCGACTTCAGAGCGGGCCCCTGAAATCAATTCACTGACTCGGAGTTCAATGGGCTGGGAATAACTAAATAAAGTCCCGGGAACTCGCTCTTGAAGAGCTGCGTCGATCTTTTCAATGAGGGCTTCTTTACTTTTTACAGACCATTGATCCCGCGCAGTGAGCATGACGTAGATATCACTGATTTCCACCCCCATTGGGTCGGTGGCGATTTCTGCCCGACCTGTCTTAGAGATCACCGTGTCAATTTCCGGAAAGTCTCCTGACTTCAAAACGCTCTCAATGGCCTGAGTGTTCTTTAATGACTGCTCCAAGCTGACGCTCGGCAAACGCCACGCTTGAATAGCGATGGCTCCTTCATCCAGTTTAGGAATAAACTCTGCGCCAATGTTTCCAGCAATGAAGAGAGAGCTCAGAAACAAGCCGACGAAGACGAGCACTGTCGGGATCGGATTCTTCATGCAAAGGCGGAGCATGGGCTTGTATACAAATTTAAATCCGCGAATGACGAAGGTGTCGTGGTCCGCCTCTTGATCGCGATCATTGTTCTCAGCTCCGACATTATCTCCGCCTGTCTCTTCTTCTTCTTTGGTCTTACCTTTCTTTGAACCAAGAATAAGAGAGCCGGCTGCTGGCATGAGGAAAATGGCGAGAACAAGCGAGCCCACCAAGGCAAACATGACCGTGAGGGCCATGGGCTTGAACATCTTCCCTTCAATGCCCTCCAAAGTTAGAAGCGG
>JARGOJ010001292.1 GCA_029210225.1 Planctomycetota bacterium | reverse complement strand
AGATCTATTGCTTAGCAAACGTCGTGAGTTGAGCAACAACATCTCCTCCGAAATGAAAGAAATGCGCGACGCGGACAACAGTGACCTCTCGGTTTCTGACGTCGACGATGTCGGCGCGTCTCAAGACAACGAGACGACCTTTAAGATTTTGGAGTTAGAGAGCGACAATCTCGGGCAAATCGACGATGCTCTGGAGAGAATCGAAGCCGGCACCTATGGCATTTGTGAAGAGTGCAAAGAGCCTGTTGGGATTGAGCGCCTCAAAGCGCTGCCCTTCACTCCCCTTTGTATTAGCTGCAAGCGTCTGCAAGAAAGCAGCTACGACTACAACAGCTATTGATTCAGCGGTTGAGACACTAAAACGAAGAGCAGCCGAACTTGGAGCTCACATTCCGGTGTTTGGAGGTAGGGTTGAGATGCTATCGCCCTTCTCAACCTTTTGATTCTTTTTGACCTCAACAACGCGGGCCATACACCGAGACTTTTTGTCTTTGGCGAGCTCTACAACCCGTGCTTCTCCAACAAGAATTCCATTGCGAGTGATGTAGAGCAAGTCGTCGGGGAGAATCTTCTCCCGGGCGCCGGCGTTGATAATCAGCAACGTTGAACCTTGACGGACAAACTTGCTGATCACCTGAGCGTTCACGACGGGGACCTTTTCAAGACCGAGGCGACGGCGATAGTTGATCTTGTGCTCTTTCCAAAGGCGCAAGAGGTAGCTGTCGAGGTTGCTCACTGAACGTCTAAGCTGTTTCATTTCAAGAGAAGCTTCTTTCAGTTTTCCTGCGACAGCTCGGCTCTCATCTCGGGCCGCAGCGACTTCTTGCCGCAATTTTTGTTGAAGGGTCTCGGCTGACTCAAGTTGTTCTTTGAGCAGATCCGTTTGGCGTTTAAAGCCCTTCTTTGAGAGTTCGGTAGCTTCGAGTTGGGCCCGGGCCTCGGAAAGAGATTTGGTGAGACTCTCCTGACGTTTTCCGAAGGACGTCAGCTGAGTTTGGGCTTGCCCGTAGCGATTTTTTGCTTGGATAAGAGACTTCGTAAGATCCTGTTGTCGCTGCTTGATGTTTTCGAGGCGCAAGTTGAGCGCGTCTCGTGTTTTTTTTGTGAGTTCGAGATCGCCGAGTATCTGGGATAACTCGTTCGTTTTTTTGTCTCGTTCAATTTCTGAGAATTCGAGTTCTTGTGTGCGAGTGAACGCCAACCAACCGGTTCCTGCGTTGGAACCAAGCAGGCAAAGAACGAATAAGAGTGTCAGTAAAAATCCACGGCGCGATGGATTCGCGGCTTGGTCTTCACTTTGTTCTAACTGCTCTGACATAAGCTCCGAGATCTCCTTTTTTGGGCCAAAGAGCATTGCTTGCCTTCTGTATTATCGTCAGGAAAGCGCTGAAAAAATATCAGAATCTCTAGATCTCCATTGTGAGATAGCCGAAAATGAGATTGTATACCTTTGAAGGACATGTCCTGTTTTTCAGGTGAGGAACCCTCTATGCAACATCGTAAGTTTCTATTTTTGGCGCTCGCGCTCGGACTCATTATTCCATTTGGATGTCAATCTGAGTCGAAGAAAGCGAAGGATCCCGCCCCCAAGGCGAAGTTGGACGGGGTCGACAAAACCCCTGACACAGATCCTATAAAAGATGATGGGACGACTCCCGACCCTAAACTCACAGACGACAAGACCGCAAAGCCACCTGAGTGGAACCTCAGCGGTCAGTGGAAGCGAGCAGATGGTCTAGAATTCGAGGTCACCGATGATGGCAAAAAGGTCTCCGGACGCCTCATCAACCTTGAGGAGAGCGCCTACGATGTCTATGCCTTTAGCCTCGACTGGAAGGACGAAAATGTTCTTGAGGGCGAAGCGACATGGTTAGAAAAGGGCGGAAACAAAGAGGCGCCACGGAAGACAAAGTGGCAGCTCAAAGCTGACAACGGCGCGGCTGTGGCCGGCAACATCGAGATCCTTGAGCTTGATCCAGAAACCATGGAGAGCGTCTTCACGGATAAGCAGGAGACTCGCTTCGATGTCGACAAACCTGAGCCGAAACCTGTGCCAGTGCCGGTTCCAACTCCCGAACCCGAGCCAACTCCCGAGCCAACTCCCGAGCCAACTCCCGAGCCAA
>JARGOJ010000193.1:7718-11532 GCA_029210225.1 Planctomycetota bacterium | reverse complement strand
TGACGTCCGAGAGGCCCATCCGCTCCCATTGCAAAACGTTCATGAATTTGAGAACTGGTTCAACTCGCGTCTATACCAAGAGTTTGGTCCGGATGCCCTGAGAAACTGCCCATCAACAACGGTCTCTAAGGGTCAGCGCCTCGCCGAAGCGTCACGTATCACGAGCCAACAGACACCTGCGGACTTTGAGATTTTCGATTGGATTCTCCTGCCTCCTGGAGGAAAAGCGGTCGGCGCAATCGCCATGGCTAGCACCATCGATCACGGATATACTTCGGCCCAAAAAGAACTCGCCCGGGCCATGGCTGAGCACGCCGCACAGGCAATTAAGCAGCTAACACACAGCCAGGACGAACGCCAAAGTCTCGTGAAATCCCTGCTTGAAGGCTTGCCCGTCGGAGTCGCCTTGCTCGACGCGTACGGACGCATTGTCCTTTCCAACCCCGCAGGTATGGAGCTGCTTAGAACCGCTGGCTCTGTAGGCAGCGATGATCGTCTTCTTGAGCTTTGCGGAGAGCGCTTTTACGACGTCACCGTGGGCGTTGAGCAATCGCGACGAAGCTTCAGCCGGGAGCGCCGCGTCGGAAACTCGGTCTTCTTCATTTCGGTCGCGAGCGTCCCCCTCCCCATGCCTCTCGATCATGAGCAGCCCCCCGATTCTTCTCAGTTCCTTCGTCCCGAGCTACAGTTGACTTTGCCCACCACTGGCTACGCCATAGCGATCCGTGATGTCAGCGAGCAACATCAAATTCGCGAACAGCTTGGCCAAGCAGAGAAGCTATCGACGATTGGCGTCATGGTGTCCGGTGTGGCCCACGAGCTAAATAACCCGTTGACCAGTATTCGTGGGTATTCAGAGCTTCTCCTGGAGAAGAAGAAGCTCCCTAAACGAGTCAAAGAAGACCTGCACCGAATTCAGATCAACAGTGAAAGATGCGCCCGCATTGTCTCCGACCTGCTGTCTTTTTCTCGAAAACGGAAGCACGACGAACCTATCGAGATCAACATGGCGGCGTTGCTCGGAGAGGTCTTCGACCTACTTTTCCTTCAACTGAAAGCCTCACAGGTCATCCTTAAGCGGGACTTTGATAGAAAAGTCCCGCCGGTTCCTGGCGATCCTCATCAGCTCCAACAGGTCTTCGTCAACCTCATTAACAACGCGCAACAAGCCATCAACGAAGAGAACGGCCGAAACGGCGTCATCACCGTTCGCCTAAAAAACGCCGACGACAAGGTCTTTGTCGTTATTGAAGACAACGGCCCAGGAATTCGGCCTGAGCACCAAGCCCGCCTCTTCGATCCGTTCTTCTCGACCAAGTCAACAAAAGGCACGGGGCTCGGGCTGTCCATCTGTTACGGGATCGTACGAGACCACGGCGGCGCGATCAGGGCGGAGAGCCCTCCAGGCTGTGGCGCTCGCTTTACTATTGAATTGCCAGCCGCAACGACCCTGACTGGTTTTCGCCAAGCCATCGATATCGAAGATTTGCAGACGACCACTGAAGAAGAGGAGTTTGTCCCCGAGCCCCTACCATTTCTCGATTCGACTCCTTCCAAGGCCCTGAGTCTGCCCATCTCCAATCAAGAGGTTGGTGAAAGCGGAAACGAGCAAGCGTTGGAGAAGGCCGATCCAGACGACGAGAGCTCACAGGAAATGCTCGCTGTCGGGAACGAGAAGCTCGTGCTTGTCGTCGACAACACCCCGGTCGTCCGCCGCCTCGTGATGGATGTCCTAACCAGCGCCGGTTACACGGTCGATGTCGCGGCCAATGCGGAAGAAGCGATGGCGACCCTGAAGTTCATGGATTACGACGTCATTCTTTCAAGCTTGGACCTCGCAGGCCTCGGTGGCCAGACGCTCTATCACGCTCTTCAAGAAAAAAACGACGCTCATTCGAAACGCTTCGTCTTTATGATCGATTCGAGAGACACCCACTCACCGAAAAATCTGTTTTTACAGGAGAGTGATGCTCCGCCGTTCATAGAAAAACCATTTTCTCACCAAAATCTTATCACCCTGGTTGAGTCCATTGTGGTGACCGATTCCTCGAACTTTACGTCTTAAGCGTGGTGCTTTATGTGCGCGAAATCGTTCAGAAATTGCATAAAAAGTCGCAATTTTCAAAGTTCGGCAATCGGCGGAAAGTCAACTTATCACTTACTTGATCTGTTTTGTTTTGGGAATTCCATGGCAATAAAGCTAGAATTCAAACATTGCAGCCAAGCTCGACATAGGACTAATAACGCTCACGGTTCGAAAAAGTGAAGCTAGACGACCTCTCGCTCGCATGTTTTCATCAAGGACTGCTATTCAAGTCTTTTCGAGACAACGTTTTTAAGACAAAATGAATCTCTAGAATCATTCAGGGATAGTTAGAGAATCATAAATTGTTCAGATCTCATTTGAGGCCTGAGCCTGGAGGTTGACTTTGTCACGATCGAGTGAGATCCTCACCACGCACCAAGTTGCAGAGAAACTTGGCGTCAACCCGGTTACAGTTGCCCGCTGGGTCAAAGCCGGTAAGTTACCCGCCTTTAAAACTGCGGGTGGCCATCGCCGAATTCGTAAGGAAGACTTGGATCGCTTCCTCGAAGAATGCGGATATTACGACACAAGCAGCAAAGCCGCTTCAGCCAATAACTCGTCCGCCGTTGTAGAACCGGGAACTCGGGTCCTCATCGTCGACGACGAAGCGGACATCGTCAATCTCATTCAGCGGACCATACAAGATCTTGATAAAGGTTATGTAGTTGAGTCGGCCAATGATGGATTTATGGCGGGTTACTTAGTGCGTAGTTTTGCTCCACAGATCGTTTTTCTCGACCTTAAAATGGACGGAATCGACGGCTTTGAGGTCTGCAAACGGATCAAGGCTGAATCGGCTACGTCATCGAGTCACATCATTGCTGTTACAGGCTTTGCGACTCAAGAGAACCGCGAGAAGATCCTTGCAAACGGCGCCGCTGAATGCCTCGCCAAACCTATCGGCCCGACCGATATTCGTGAAGCGCTAAACAGAGCGGCGGCAACACTTCGGAGTTAATTCCCCCTTGCCAAATGCGGCAACATCCATAAACTCCGTCGTTTTCCAAAAGTGTCCTTAGGGACACTTTTTTTGTTTCGACCTCGCCTAAGAATCCGCGCCGAGAAAAAGTTTCGTCCTTGTCACAGTTCTTCAACTTGTGAGAAATGTGTCCGGTTCCTAGCCAACATGACTCCCATGATCGATCGTAAGTATGTGAGTAAAGTGAGAATGATCCATGAGTCCGAACGATCCCCAAGAAGAACCAAAAGAGAAGCGCGCTGACTCCGAAAAGGAAGTTAAGAGAAATCGATTCCTCAGCATGCTTGGTTTCTTTCGAAGAGGGAAAAAGAAAAAAGACGCGGCCGCGAAAGCCCCGAAGAAGCCTGTGAACGCTCCCTTAGCGCCCAACGCAGCTCTCAATACCCCATCCCAAATATCCGCTTCCGGTGCCCAAGCTCGACCCAAGGCTGAAGATCTAACACCCACAGATTCGGCCCCAGAAGTAAAAACCAACGTTGAGAGTCCTAAAATAGAGGAAAGCGCCTCAGCGCCTAAGGCTCCGACCGCTGTCGTTCCGAAAGAGGCCGAAGCGCCTGAAGCAGCAGAAAAATCTCCATTGGAGAAAGTCGCCATAACTCCCGAGACTCTCGGCGCGAACGATTCCGTCGCTGGACATAAAGCCGCATTCACCGGGGTCAAAGCCGTTGTTGAAGCCCTCACAACTGAATATGCTTCTGAAGAGGCCCAGGAAAGAAGTCCCAACACTCCCAGCGCCCCTCAAGCGCAGG
>JARGOJ010000193.1:5990-7708 GCA_029210225.1 Planctomycetota bacterium | reverse complement strand
GGATGAGAAATCTTCCGAAGAAACGCTTGGGACGCCAAGCCTGGAACTCAAAGATGCCGTCTTCTCCACCGTTGATGCAGCCAAAGAAGCAGACATAGCGGCGTCCTCGGTGCCCGTCGAAGAGCCCGCGGAAGACTCTCCTAAGAAAGCCACCATCGCCGAGACCAAGATCCTAAGCGAAGCAAGCAAGGTCGAAGAGAACAACGCAGTCGCCTCGACAGAAGTCAGCCAGGACGAGTCAAAGATTAAAGTCGTCGCCACCTCGGAGGACTTGAATAAGAAAACAGATGCAGAAACAGCCGTCGATGCGCCCCCAACGGCCTCAATCGACGAGGAATCAGTAAAAGACAAAGCGAAAGCAGCCGAAGAAGAGCCCAAGCACGCTCCGGACATTATGGCGAAGCTCGAAGATCTCCCAGGAAGCTATCAGAGCAACCGCGCTCGTTTGATCATGGTCGACCCAGAGCGCCTCTTCCTGCATTGGAACTTCAGCTTAGCCGCCAGCCAAAATCAGTCCGTCGTCATGATGTTTCGTCGGCACTTCTTCGGACAACCGAGAGTGCAAGAAACCGTGCCCCTTGGTCGCCAAAGCGTCGGCACCTATTATTTCGTCACAGAACCCGGCACCTTCTACGACGCAGTCTTTGGCACCGTCGAGAATGGAGTCTTCCATGAGCTCTATCAGTCCAACCTCGTCGAGACTCCCCCTGTTCGTCCTCGCTACTCTGAGGTCGCCGTTTGGAAGGTCCGGGAAGCGACGCCCGAACCCACGACGCCAGAAGAGATTGAGGACCCCGTCGCAAGTGTATGGCGTGAGCCTAAAGTCGAAAGGACAGACCAGCTTGTCGCGGCCGCCGCTGAAGCCTCACCGGTTCATGCCTTCGCGCATCCAAAGCCCACACCATCCTTCGCTCAAACCGCTCCGGCTCCGAGTATCAGTCTTCCTGAGAAGCCTTCCGAACCGGCACCCATAGAACAATCACCCACGGTGTCCTGGGTCGACTCCGACTATCAACCGCCCCATATGGCCCTCTCAAACTCCGAGGCCAGCCCGCGCTTTTACTCGGACCCGAGTTACTACAATGACCCTGAAGCGTCTCAAGACCTTCCGGCCAGCGAAGATGGCTCCCGTGACGAGCTGATTTTTGGTGAATCACCGACCGCTGTCATGGGAACAGCCCCTCAGCTCCCCTCAGTGCGCTGGATAGGCGCTTCCGAGTTTATACTCGTCGGTGGTCCTGGATCACTCATTCCGCCTCTGCCAGGCTCTCAGGGAGCGTCCTGGAATCTGCACATTGCGGCCTCTGAGCCGGCGAGGAGATGGTCGTGACTCCGGGATTGGTGTTAATGCTCCATGCTCACTTGCCCTTTATTCGGCATCCTGAGCATGAGATTTTCTACGAAGAAAATTGGTTCTACGACGCGATTACGGAGACCTACGTTCCCTTGCTGTGGGCGATCAAAGAGGCCGCAGATGCTGGGCACGAGCCCCGACTGACTATGTCTCTCACGCCGCCCTTGCTCAGCATGATGAGCGATGAACTGCTCATGAAGCGCTACAAACGCTTCCTCGACAACCGCTTGGAGTTGATCCAGAAAGAGATCGATCTCACTCGGGAGCAGGGACAAGTTGAAGAAGGACGCCTCGCGCTCTTTTACGCGGAGAGATATCTCAACATTCGCAAGCTCGTCTTCGACGAATACGACGGCGACATTAT
>JARGOJ010000193.1:0-5980 GCA_029210225.1 Planctomycetota bacterium | reverse complement strand
GGGCTATTTAGAGCTCATCACCTGTGCTGCAACCCACGGTTTCCTTCCCCTCATGAGAAATTATCCGGGCGCCGTCCGCGCTCAGTTGGAGATGGGAATCCGCACTCACAAGCGTTTGCTTGGGAAAGCCCCCCGAGGCATTTGGTTACCGGAGTGCGCGTTTTATCCCGGCTTGGATGCCCATTTGAAAAGCCTGGGAGTTGAGTTCTTCTTCGTTGATAGCCACGGTCTCGTCAACGGCGACCCTTATCCCATCTACGACGTTTATGCCCCGGTCGTCACACAAAGCGGCGCCGTCGCCTTTGCCCGCGATCCGCTGAGTTCCTCTCAGGTTTGGAGTAGTGAATCGGGCTATCCCGGGCATGCTCGTTATCGAGAGTTTTACCGCGACCTCGGTTGGGACAGAGACTTTGACTACATCAAGGATCACATCCTCCCTGATGGATCTCGGGTCAACACCGGCTTGAAGTATCGTCGCGTCACTGGGGAAACGAATCGCAAAGACTACTACGATCCTTATCACGCCCGGGTTCAAGTGCAGGACCACGCCCGGCACTTCGTTAAAACTCGCCTTGATCACGGGCAACGGTTAGCGAAGCGCTTCAAGCGCGCCCCCATTATCACGGCCCCCTTCGACGCAGAGCTCTTCGGCCACTGGTGGTTCGAGGGCCCCCTCTTCTTGAGCGCCGTCTTCAAAGAGATCCAAGCCCAGGAAGGGCGCATCAAAGCTTACACCGCTGCGGAGGTCATCGATTCTGGGGAAGCCCTCCAAGAAATCACTCCGTCGGCCTCGACCTGGGGTGCAGGTGGTTATCACTCGGTCTGGCTGAACCCAGAGAACGACGTGCTTCTCGGCCACTACGAAGAAATCCATCAGCGCATGCAAACCTTGGTGGCCATGAGCGCGACTTTCGGCCCGGGGCAGCATCGCGCTGCCCGTCAAGCAGGACGCGAGGCGCTCCTCGCCCAGGCCAGTGATTGGGCTTTCCTCATTACAAAGGACACGGCAGGTCACTTTGCCCGGCGTCAGGTCGCCACTCATATTCGTGATTTCTTTACGGTCGAGAAGATGGCCCGAGAAGGCGAGATCGATGAGGTGCTCCTGAAAGAAATAGAGGACCGGGATAATATATTCCCAGATATCGACCTGGAGGTCTTTGCTCCCTTCGAGCAGTCATAAGGCTTTTAACGTCACTAGTATTGTTCTGTCGGCGAATTCTACGCAGGCGAATTCGACCCGGATTGGTGCCACGTTTTCATGGGTCAAGTCCCCACACCCCAGCCTGATCTGACTCCCTTCAAGGAGTTCCTCGCCGGGGTCTCGAGGATTTCTCCGGTACTCCTCGGCGTCATTCCCTTCGGTGTGGTCGCTGGAGTGACGGCGACCGAGGCTGGATTCTCCTTTATCCAGACAGTCGCCATGTCGGTGATTGTCTTTGCTGGCGCCTCCCAACTCGCAGCTCTTGGCCTCTATGTCTCTGGCGAACCCATAGCGGTCATTATTTTCACGGCCTTGTTGATCAACCTTCGGATGGTGGTCTACAGCGCGTCTCTCGCCACTTATCTAGGGCATCTGAAGTTCCGCTGGCGAGCTTTGTTCGCCTATCTCTTGACCGATCAGGGCTTTTTAGTCTCGTCACAACATTACGAGAACACGAAGCCGGCGATTCAGACCCCCTATTTCTTTTTCGGTGTATCCCTGGCGCTTTGGACAACATGGCAAGCCAGCACTGTTCTGGGCGCTTTGCTTGGATCGACCCTGGCTAGCCTTCCCGAGCTAAAGTTCGCTATTCCCCTCACTTTTCTCGCCTTGCTCATTCCCGCCTTAAAAGACAAACCGTCCATTGCGGCAGCCCTCAGTTCAGGATGCGTCGCGATCATCGGAGCTGATTGGCCTGGTGGTCTTGGCTTGGGAGCAGCCCTCATCGTTGGTTTGAGCGTCGGCGTTTTCCTGGAGAAGACTGCCCCAGAGCAGGAGAGCCCATGACCCCTTGGATCATGATCATCGCGATCGGCGTGGGTACTTATCTCCTGCGGCTCTCGTTCTTAGCGATGTCCAAGCCGACCTATCCGGCGGGAATGGCCAAAGCGCTTCGCTATGTGCCGGTTACGGTGCTCGCCGCTCTTGTGGCCCCGAAAATTTTTGTCATCAACGAAGACCTCACTCTTATCAAGAATCCGTACATCATCCCCGCCGTCCTAGCCAGTCTCATCGCATGGTCTACCAAGCATCTCGGGCTGACTATCGCCGGAGGTTTGCTCGCGTTTTGGACCCTCACTTGGGCGATTTCGTAATTTCCTTCAAAAGAGAGCTTGGGAGCTAGAGTTAAAGATTGTGCGATTGAAGGAGATTGAGAAGCGAAGTAGCATGTTTTCTGTCCGGGACAACTATCACCTCCCACAGCCAAGCAACTGAACTCTCTGAAGTCCCTTGCTTGCTCCGAAAGAGATCTGTTGTGACTCCTCAGAAATCGGCCGCGCTCATCCTGGCCAAGATGGCCCTCGCTGACGACATCCTCGATCCTGCTGAGCTTGACTTTCTAGAGCAGCTCCTCGCCGGACACCCCGAGCTTGGCACTATTAATGAGCTTGTTGAAGAAGCTCGCGATCGGTCACTTAAAGACCTCGCAGAAGGACTAGAGAAATATCCTGATCGCTTTCTCGTTGCCTTTCGAGTCTTGCTCATGGCCAGCGTCGACCAGCACTTGGACCCGCGAGAACAGGCCCTTTATCAAGAGCTCATCACGCTGCTAAAAATCACCAAGAGTGACAGTCTGCTTCTAGAGAAAACCGAGGCGTCCGCAAGAGCGGGGCAACTTCAAGAACCCGATCCCCGTATCAACCAAATGTACGAGGACTCCTCTTTCTTCGAGGGACAACATGAGTGAGACGGAAGCAGCGGACGAAAACAAATCGTCTTCTTGGCGCGCTTGGCTATTCAATCCCACCCGAGAACAGCGCATTGAAATCTTCTTCTTCCAGCTGTGGCTCGTCGTCGGCCTATCAAGTTTGACTTGGATCACATTTGAGATCTACGACGGATCGATGGATGGTGATGAAGGACTTGGAGTGTGGTTCTTCTGGCTCGCGCTGATGGGCCGATTCCTAACTTTTCACCTGGGCCTCGCGACCTGCATTTGTGGGGTGATTGCAGCCTTTGCAAAGCGTTGGAAGCTGGTCGCGGCGAGTCTGCCGCTGAGCCTACGAGTCCTCATTCCGGTCTTGCTCTCTTTTGGCAATAGCCCACCAAACCCAGAGAGCCTGGGAACTCCGCTGACCATATCTTCGACGAATCTACTCATGATTAACAAGACGACCGAAGGCATTGTCAAAGAGCTAACCGAGCTCAACCCCGACGTCATGGTCTTTCAAGAATATAGCCCGCTGTGGCACTCGACTTTGCACAAGGCCTTCTCGGAGAACTATCCCCATCGTGTTCATGTCGCTCGACGCGACTCTTTTGGCGCCGCCATATATTCGAAAAAACGTTTCCTCAACAAAAAGAAGAGGATCCGTGTGGGAGCCATGGAGGTCCCGACTTTTCGCGTTCGCCTTATGCACGAAGGAAAGGCCTTTGTTCTCTACAACATTCATACTTTGCCGCCTCGAAAGATGGAATACGTCGTCGAGCAACGGAGACAGTTCCGGGACTTAAAGAACTTATTTGCGGAGGAAAAAGACCCGGTCCTGCTTTGTGGTGACTTCAACTGGACCGAGCACAGCCAGTTTCACCGCGGGCTCCTCGATATGGGATTTCGGGAAGGCCACGACACCGTGGGTTCTGGTCGAGGAGGAACATGGCCGGTCTTAAAGGTCACTCGGTATTTACCAGGGATTCGCCTCGACCATATGTATGCCTTCGGCGATGCGCGATTTGTTGAGCACTGGAGCGGCTATGGTGAGGGTTCGGACCACCGCCCGATCTTTGCCCGTGTGGCCTTCAAGAAACCATAAGACACCTAAGTTGCCCTCGCTTTCAGGCTCTTTCTGGACAATTGCGGTTCGATTGATAAACTGCCCGCGTTTTGAAAGTAAGTCGGTATCAATAAAGAGGAAGTTATGGGCTACACATTTCGTAAGAGAGAAATCAACAAAGTCGGTGTCGTTGGATCGGGTCAAATCGGGCCTGACATTGCGTTACACTTTTCCAAGGTTCTCTCTCCCTTCGGCTGTAGCATCGTCGTCGTCGACATTTCTCAAGAGGCCCTCGACAAAGGCCAAGCCCGTCTCCAGAAAAAGGTTGACCGAGGCATGAAGTCGGGCGCGTTCAGCGCCGACGGTGGCGCCGCGATGAAGAGCGCTGTCACATTCACAACCGACTACGAACAACTCCGCGACGCCGATCTCATTATTGAAGCGGCGAGCGAGAACAAGACAATCAAACAAAAGATTTTCGCCCAGCTTGAAGAGCTTTGTCCCGAGCACTGTATTATCGCCTCGAACTCTTCGCACCTGGAGCCCGAGGTCATCGCCGAGCCCCTCAAAAAGCGGGATCGCTCCTTGGTCATCCACTACTTCTTCCCTGCCGAGCGGAACCCAGTCGTCGAAGTCGTCTCAGGCGCCGAGACTTGCCCACGCATCGGCGCGTGGATGTCGAAGTTTTACGAGAGCATCGGTAAGGTTCCCGTCAAGGTTAAGAGCCGCTATGGCTACGCCTTGGACCCGATTTTTGAAGGATGCTTCCTGGGCGCCGCCCTCTGCGTGGAAGATGGCCTGGGAACAACCCGGGAAGTCGACTACATTGCAACAAAGGCTCTCGGCCAAACAATCGGCCCCTTCACCGCGATGAACCTCACCGGAGGCAACCCCCTCACCAACGAAGGACTCGCCGAATACACGACGAAGATCATGCCCTGGTATCGTTCCCCAGAGATCATGAAGAAGGCTGTCGAGACAGGCGAGCCATGGGAAACCCCTATTCGTGGTGAAGTCGTCGAGGTTGAAGAAGAGCGCGCAAAGAAAATCACCGAGCGCCTCCAAGGCACCTACCTCGGTCTCATCGACGAGGTCCTCACAGCGGGCTTGATTAGCCTCAGCGACTTTGACATGGCCACCGAGTTAGCCCTCGATATGACCTCGCCAGTCAAGCTCGCTAAGAAGCTCGGTCTGAAAAAGGCCGTCGAATTGATCAATGCTGTCGCCGACAGCCAAGAAGGCTTCGCCCGCTCGACTTTCTTCGCCAAAGGCCTCGAAGACGGCGATATCCAAGTCCCAGTGGTCTTACGCCACGACAAAGAAGGCGTCGCGGTGCTCACGATCCGTCGCCCTAAAACATTGAACGCTATGAACCAGGAAGTCTTCGACCAGCTTGGTGAGCATATTGACGCGATCAAAAAGGACGACGGCATCGTCGCCATGGTCGTCACTGGATTTGGCGTGAAGGCCTTTGTCAGCGGCGCCGACGTCAAATTCCTCTCCGCGATTGAGACGCCTCAACAAGGCATAGACACGAGCTTACGCTCACAGAGCGTCGTCAATAAAGTCGATGAGCTTGGAAAGCCTGTTGTTGCAGCGATGAACGGCCTGGCATTTGGAGGAGGTCTTGAGTTGGCCATGGCCTGCCGCGCTCGTATTGGTCGCGCTGGCTTGAAGGTCTTTGTTGGACAGCCTGAGCCAAACCTCGGAATCATCCCTGGAGCTGGCGGAACTCAGCGTTTACCTCGCCTTATCGGCCTTGAAAAAGCCGCGAAAATGCTCAGAGACGGGAAACCTATTTCTTCGGACACGGCCCTCGAATATGGCTTAATCAAAGACGCTGTCGACTTCGACAACTTGCTCCCCGCTGCGATTAATCTTGCTCGCGACCTCGCCACAGGAAGCGCTTCAGTTCCTGAGATTCAAAGAGCTCCTATGGAGAACCTTCCAGAAACGCTCCCGGAGGTCTCGATTGGTCACTTATCGACTGTTATCGATAAGATTATTTGCCGGGCGGTCTTAGAAGGTGCCAAAATGACCTTAGCTGAAGGCCTTAAACACGAAG
>JARGOJ010001291.1 GCA_029210225.1 Planctomycetota bacterium | reverse complement strand
ATCCTCAATGAGGTCAATTTTGGCGTGGTCCCAGATAGGGATCGCGGGTAGATAAGAGGGCAAGTTCTTTCAGAGTCGATTCGTCGAAACGAAGAAAGGCCGGACTTGAACCGGCACTCCGTCATGGGAAATTGATTTTGAATCCATGGCGTCAAACTAGCACAGAGCGGAAAGATGAAGCCTCAGAAGCGGTCGTAAAAAGTGGCTTGGGGTCATGCTTGGGGTTGCATTCCGGAATCAGTGAAATAGTGGACGCTTTGGAGTTATTACGATTGGCTGAAAATACAGAGATCTCGGCTCCGTTTATTGCCGGAGCGCGAGCGCTACTGGAAAAGTTTCTTCGTGGGAATACTGATGAGGAATCGAAGCTTGGCTTTTGAGTTGAGATATGGGGTTTTGGTGCAAGCGAAATGCCAAGAGCGGAGAGCAGGGAATACTCTGGCGAGAGTATTCCCTGCTCCACGCTTAGGCAAGTCTCCTATATACGCTGTTCTTTCCTAAGTCATTATTTCCAGTTGGCTTAGGATTTTCTTTCTTTCGAGGATTCGTCTACTTTAACCCTTAGTTTTTACTATCACTCCGTTACACAACGTCGGTATTTATTCTCATAAACCGACGTTGTGTAACTACATTCCCTTGCTCGCCCATTCAAAATGTGACATAACGTAGGTGTATTTTTGGATATACCGACGATGTGTAACAAATGGCTGACAAAGAGAAAATCCTCAAGGTTTTCGGAAGCACCAGTGTTCTCCGATCGAAGGATCTAACAAAGCTCGGGATGAGTCGAATGGCGATCAAGAGGTTGCTTGCTGATGGCGTGATTGACCGTGTTGGCCATGGCCTGTACCGCCTGAGTGAGGATGAGGTGTCTGAGAATCGAACCCTTGTAGAGGTCGCTCGCCGGGTTCCCCACGGAATCATCTGTTTGCTATCGGCGCTCCAGTTTCACGATCTAACAAGCCAAATACCCATGAAAGTCTGGATGGCCATCGATGTCAAAGCGAGGCGACCCGAAGAAACTCTCTTGCCGATTAACATTGTGTATTTTTCCGGACGAGCCCTCACCTACGGAATTGAAAACCATTCTTTGGAAGGCGTCTCAGTTAAGATAACTTCCCCAGCGAAGTCAGTCGCGGATTGCTTTAAATACCGAAACAAAATTGGTCTCGACGTGGCTCTGGAGTGCTTGAAAGCCTATCGACGCGCTAATCATTCTAGCGAGAAACTTTGGGAGGCTGCAAAAGTCTGCCGTGTGACCAGGACCCTTCGCCCGTATCTGGAGATGTTGTCATGAACCAACTTCGAGACGAGACGCAGTGGTCGCAGAGAAATTCCAGGCGATGGTTGGTCTTGGAATGGGAAATTCTCGATTGAAAGACTTCTTTGATCTCCTTGTTTTGGCGGAACAGTTCCCATTTGATGCAAGTTCCTTAGGGACAGCTCTACGGAGTACTTTCGAGCGAAGACGAACTGAGATCCCGACTAAAGAGCCGCTTGCCCTAACACCAGATTTTACGGCGGATTCTGCGAAGATCAGCCAATGGAAAGGATTCCTCAAAAGACATGAATTGGGGGAGGAAAATCGAAGCCTGGAAGAGGTTGCAAATGTGATTAGTGAGTTTCTCTACCCACTAATAGGAGAAATGAGGGACAAGGATCCAAACGATCTCATTGCTCAGTGGAAACCCGCTGGGCCCTGGGACTTTACCGCGCCGTTGGAAATGGAGTGATGGCAGGGGAAACGGACTGGATGTCCCAATTTCGGGCAGCTCAGACCCCGCTTCTTTAAGGTGATCATTCAGATGGAAAAGTAGTTCGGAGGCACTCGCCCTCGTTGCGGCTGATCCTCCCTTTTGTTTGGATAAGCTCTTGAAGAGCGTTGATTCGGTCGAGTCATGGGCGGGGCTGATTATCATGCCTAACTTGCTGGGAGGCAAGGGCCCATCGTGGAAGCGCGTCCGGAGAGTGTTTCTTGGAGTAAAAAGGGCCGCTTTGTCTAACCAGCTATGTCTTCTGTTTTCCACCCAGTCGAAACTAAGAAAGCCCGGATTTCTCCGAGCTTTCTTCTCATACCAAAGGCCGGACTTGAACCGGCACTCCCTCACGGGAAATGGATTTTGAAT
>JARGOJ010001290.1 GCA_029210225.1 Planctomycetota bacterium | reverse complement strand
GCCCCAAATCTTCGGGCCACTCCAGCTCTTCAGCGAGGGACGCTCGGCCTTCCGGGGGATTCCACTCGACAAGTAACAGCTCGGCGTTCAATTGATGGAGCTGGCATTGAGAGATAAAGGCCGTGACGAAAATCTGCATGCGACGATTGAGGTCGCCGCCGTGATTGTCATTTCTAGAGGTTGCCACGATCGATATTTTTGGTGTTGTTTTCATTCTTCCTCTTTAAGAATTAAACCCATGGGTCAATAGGCACTCGGCCCAGTAGAATGCCTCCAGCGACTTTCAACTTCATGACAAAACTCTGCTTCTTTTTCTCGTCCTCTGTCTCCTGAGAGACAGCCTCTAAATCTGGATTAGAAGCGGGTGTTTCGTCGACCTCCGGCCACTCATAACGAGGGAACCTGACTGGAACCTGTGCGTCTTTGAGGCTGAAATAGAACCAGTGGGCATAGAGCGAGAACGCGTCCTTACCGAGCTTGTCGTCGAAGAATTTTTTCCGATTTGGCAGGGCGCCAATTTCAGTATGAAGGCTGTGATCTGCGGAGAATACGGGGAGGTGATTCCGGGAACTAAAGTCGATAATCGCCACCGACTGCTCTACTGCGCTATCAATGTGTCCCATGCGAAGTCGCGGACCCGACCAATTGTTTCCCATCCAAAGGGGACGTTGACGATACGGTTCCTGCCCAGAATTGTAGCGGGTGTCTGTCATATCGTGCATCAGGATCGCGTGGTCTTTGTCTTTCAATTGTGGGAGCACGGCCCCAAGCATCCACTCGGCGATCTCGAAGCCATGGGCGTCCCAAAAGACCATGACTCGCGTTGCTTTTGCAATAAACGGGCTTGGGTCATAGCTCAAGATGTCGCAGCTTTCGGCTGTTAGATCCTTGAACCAATCCTGGCCAAAGATAGTCTCCAACTTGGGCGCCGTCTCTTCTGCCCAATCTTTAGAATTACATAGACTGAGGACATGGCAGCTGCTATCAGGCCCCAGCGCCTTCGCGGCCTGAGTAAACAGACAGGTTGAATTCCCTCGGCCTCGGCCCAATTCAATAATGAGATCGGGTTTAAACTCCAGGGTATAGGCGAAGAGCTGATTCCATTGATTGAAGCTCAAATCGGTGGAGTGACCCACAGCGTCTTGCAACTTCAGTAACTCTGCGCGATGCTCCACTAAGGTTGGCCATTGCTTCTCGAAGGCCTGAGCCACCGAAGGAATCGCCGACTTCACTGTCAATTCATAGTTATTGGTAGAGCCCTGCTCTGGACAACGAAACGGCGTGGTGTCCGTCGTCGCTTCAGCGCTCGAATTCTCACCGTCGATGATTGGGAAGGTAAGATCCCCTGGGGCTTCATGTAATGAGAAGTAAAACCAATGTCCGCTAAGACTGAAAAACTCTTCTCCGATGGTCTTTTTGATGCGCCAAAGCGTCTCTGTTCCTTTGCTCCAGGCTTCGTGTAACTCACGGTCGACAGAGTGCAGCGGCAAGTGGTTTCGCGAGCAGAAGTCGACGATCGCGAGGGCCTGCTCGGAGCCGCCAGTCAAATGTCCCAGTTGGACAGTCCCAGATCCGCGACCCATCTTCCAAAGACCGCCTTCATAACTGTTTTCGACCCCGTTGTAGCGGCTGTCGGTCATATTCTTGGCGATCACGACATGATCGAGATCCTTCAGCTTCGGTAAAACCGATGAAAAGAGCCAATTCATCATTTCCAGCGAGGTCATTTCCAAAAATATGACGATTCGCTTCTTGCCTTTTATCATCGTGTCCAACTCACAGAGCGCTGGAGCTTGCGACAATACCCAAAGCGAGGAAAACCAGTCTCTCTCCACTAAGCCCTTGACCCGGCCCAAGGTCGAATCGGCCCAATAGCTTGAATCGTCGATGCTCACTAAATCACAACCAGGAATGAGTCGATTGGCATAATTGAGCATGAGCGTTGATGCGCCATGGCCTCGGCCTAGCTCAATAATCAAGTCTGGTTCATAGTCGAGAGTGTATGAGAGTAATTGAGCCCATTGTGCTTTATTGACTATCGGTTCAAAATCTAACCCTGAGATCAAGGTCTCATAACTCTCTCGCGATTCTGCGATACGCTCGGCCTGATTGATTAACGCAGGAATC
>JARGOJ010000192.1 GCA_029210225.1 Planctomycetota bacterium | reverse complement strand
GCGAATGAGCGAGCTTAAGCTCTCCCTGTGCAAAGACATCTTGAGCTCGAAAACTTGGCACACTGAACTTCTCGAAGTGACAATCCGTGCCACGGTCACTATAAAAGAAGTCATAGATATCTGGCGTCTCGTCGTCCTTCAATGAGAAGATCACCTCGTCAACAACCGCTAGGGACGCCTCAGCAGCCATTCCAACCCCAGAGAGCCCCTTCGCCCACAAATCAAAGCGAACTGTCTCACCGGGCTTGTAAAGCTCCCTATCGGTCTCCACTTCAACCTGCAATAACGCGGCCCTCACTGGAATACGCAGCTGCTCTTTTTGAATGAGCTTTCCCCGCTCAAATTGGACGTGAGCGTAAACACAAGGATCACAAGCCCGTGTCACAGGAAGCGTCACAAGCTTCGACTCCCCCTTAGAGTGAATTCTCCTGTAGTCAAAGGCCGCCGTATCCCCCAAAGCAATCCATGCCAACCAGGGCTTCTTTGACTTCGATGTCAATTTCAAAACAATGGCCCCAGTCTTTGGATCAAAGGACTGCTCTAAAGATACCTGAAACTCAGGTTTTGACTTCGCGACAAGCGCCTTCGCCTTCACAGCTCTCCGCTCCCGATTTTTGCCAGTCTCCGACGCCTTATCGGCCGACTTTCTCGCAGGCCTGGGAGCGAAGAATTTCTTGGGAGCAGAAAAGGTTCGAGATTTTACAAGGAGCACCTCTTTGCCCTTTTTTAGGCCAATAGTAACTTTGTCTCCAGCGTTCAATTTCAAAAATCCAAAGCCGTCTTTATCGAATGATACTGCCACTAACTTCTTCCCTACAAAACACTCCAGCTCTGCGCCCGGGACAGGCACACCCCAACTATAACCAGCGAAAACACGAAACCCCGTCTCCTTCGCAGCAAAATGAATCGAGTAACTCGGCTTGTTCAAATCTCGCAATTCAATACTGGCCTTCGCCACGACCTTCTTATAGTGAACCTCAACTGTGTATTTCTTCCGGGCCGCCTGCTTAGGGAATTGATAGGAGCCATGAAAGGATCCAAATTCATTAGACACAAGCGACTTACTAAAGATGATCCGCTCCTTCTGCTTAACGAGAACCTTCACCTCTTCACCCGTCGCGACAGAGTAGCGCCCCTCTGGACTCCGGATAGAAGGGACCTTGTCATGGCGAATCACCCCCTTAAAGCGAAGAGTGTCCCCGGCCTCATAGAGCGGCCGATCCGTATAAACATAGAGCTTCGTCGGCGCTCTAGGGACGCCTTTATCCCGAACTCTCTTACTCAGCTTCACCGAGGTCTTAAAGGTATGCCCCGGTTTTGAACAGTAGACCGTCGCCAGACCATCCTTAGAGCCTCCATAGTCAGGAGCCAGCGACGTGACCAGAGCCCCCTTTTCGTCGGTCTTGCCGAGGTAGCGCCCTTTCTGACTATAGACAGCCAACTCAGAAACGGACCGAGCGTTCTTTCCTTCAAAGACAATCAAAGACGACTCCGGAAATTGAAACCCAAAGGCCTTTGCGCTCTGATAGACAGCGATAAACTTCGTCTTCAATGCACCCGCCACGGCTTCAACCACCCAAGCGCCTTCCCCTGGTAGCTGTAAAGAAAGCTCTGAAGATTGAACCTCGCCGTAATTCAATTTGGCAAAGGACTGTACTTTCTCCCCCACACACTCCAAGGCCTTACTCTTCTGATTCGCAAAGAACTCCGAGATTTGCTGCGTCACCCTGAGCTTTGACGTCTCTCTGAGAACAAGTGCGTCCTTCACCTTTAAGAAGCGAAAGTGAATTTCTTGGAGGTTCCGCCGAGTCACATTCACCTTAATCACACCCGTCTCACTCAATGACTGGGGAATATGAAGTCTCAGTATCTCCCGATCCAGTATTGAACAGTAAAATTCACTTCCTCTCGTCTCGGGGCCTTCTTTCTTCGCCAACAAAGTTCCAAAGAGCTTTCGAGCCTTTTCCCATTCCCGAGCCTGAAAAGCAATCTGTCCTTCCAAGTAGATCAGTGAATTCTGAAAGACCCCAGGATGATAGATCTTGAATTGTTCCAGCAGCGCGATTCGCAGAGCAGGCTGAGCACTCTCCTGCTCAACCGAACTGCGTATCTGACAGGCCATACTCTTGAAGGCATCGCGACTATCCTTTGTGAGGGTCTCCAATTTCAAAAAGACCAAACTGGCACTACGAAAATCACCGACTCTGACGTATTGATTCCCCAACAACCTCCACCTGTCAACCGTCTCCGTTGTCAGCTTTGGCAACATGCCCTCCAAGGCTTTGAGAACCCTTTTCTGTTTCATTCTCAGGGCGTTCCGATAATTGTAGTGCGTCCGTTTTGGGAGCGCCATGTGAAGCCATTTTGAAGTGAACGGGGCCAATGAATGGACCGCAAAGGCGCGACCTTTCCAATAGCCTCGCTCATCAACAACAGTCACGTATTCAATTGTCTCGGGGAGATCATCGAGGGACTTGGCGTAATCTCTCTGGTACTTTGAGCGAACGGCTTTTGTTAGTCGATCGCAGCGTATATCCGGTCGAAATTTTAATGCGGCTTTCACCAATTCAAGAACTCTGTTTGCGTTGACAGATCCCAATTTGTGATCAAGCCGAACCAACTTCCACAAAACTTCGTTGTAGGCTGCAGACTTTGGACTCAATTGTTTTACTACGTTCGCAAAGAGATCTCGCGCCTTCTGCCAATCTTTCTTCCCCTCCGCTTTTACAGCCGCAAAAAACTTCTCCTCAAGGGCTTTTGGAATTCCATATCCCTGAGGATCGATTTCGACCAGTCCATTTTTTTCTTCACTGAGAAAAAAGACAATACGTTTATTGTCCAACTTCTCCTTCGCGCTCAGGGTCTCCTTCGGAAAGAATGAAATCGATCCCTCGCATTTTTTTCGTTTTTTCTGAATCTCTGCAAGCCTAGGATCTTTCGATTTTGCGAGAGACTGTTCCAGCATCCAATAGTGATAATAGGCCTCTTGCAAAAACCCTTGGCCGCTTAACTGATCAGCCCAAAGCATGTCTTTCTCTATATACGCAAGAGGAAAGTACGCACGGCTCTCCTTCCTGAGAATATTCCGCTGTTTCCCAGTCTTTGGATGAGTTTCCGTCGTCAGCTGCCTAAACTCTCGGTCGACCATCAGAAGCGTATTCCCATAGGACTGGCTTAGGGCCTCGTTGTTGTCTTGAAGGAGAATTTTGTGAACTAATTGCTCTTCGAGAGAAAGCTTAGGAAGCGGCGCGATCTCTTTTGTAACAAGCGGATCCTTCACCTCAGCTTCAGTATTCAGAGCAGGCTCTGAATCGTCACCTATCAGTCCGAAAACGAGTACTGACAAAAGTAAGACTGCCGAAACTGGTAGGATTGTTTTTCGCATAGCAATTCCAATGACAAGAGCAAAGCACCACGAAAGTACAGAGAGTCTCCGTCGGAGCCTGTAAATACAGACTCAGCACTTTCACAGGGCCGTTATTTGTGGAGATAAAAGGCGTTCTTCTACTTAACCCACATTAGAAAAATTAGTTCCATTATTTTCCAAACGGAGGAAGCAGCCACCCAAAACGCAGACAAAACTCGTTCACCGGGGCTTCTTTGGAAGGATATGAGCCTTCGCACTGGCATCCCAGCCATTGATATCAGGGCTATACATCAATTCTCCCCGAGCGCCGCTCACTCTATACCGACCGGCAAACTTGCATTTGAACCTGAAGCGCAATTGGCGCGTTCCCGCCTTGAGGTTAGTCAGAAAGAAAAGCCCCTGATCGTGACGAGCCTCGAATTTGGCAAAGACTCCCTTAGCGCTCTTCCTATCGACCACTGCCCCAGCAGGAATCGGAACATTGACGATGAGGTAATTGTAATCTTGCTTCGCTGTCAGGTTCACGAGAATCGTCACTTCGTCGTCGACCTTTAACTCTCGGGGATCTCGGCTCCAGTCACAAGTCACAACAAGTCCGTTCTCCTTTCCTTTCAACTTTCGCTTCGCCTCGACATAGGACACGGTCGTCTCGCACACAACCGGTCCCAATGCCTTCGAGAAAAATCCTGAAACCCGAATTTTGTTAACTCCTTGCTTCAAAGCACTCGAATCGAATAAACACTCCAATTGACTCCCGAGAGGATTCGAGCCATCAATCAAAACAGTCCGCGTTATCTCGTTGTTGAGAGTGACCTTGAAAACCCTTTGGAAGACCTTCTTGCCTTTAGCTCGGGTCTTTGAGGTCAAAGCAAAGTATTTTATGAGTCCGAAAATCGCCGCGGATGACTCTTTTGTGGTCTTCCAACGCTTACCCTGACGCTTTGAAAGAAGCCAATCCTTCAACTTGGGCACAATCTCATGATTGGGTTTCACTTCAAGGAAAGCGAGCATGGCGAAAGCCGTCGTCTCAATGGAGACATTCTCCCACTTGTAAAACCACCGGGGCGTCGAAAAGTGACTGAGCGCCCCAGAATCAATGCGATCCTTCTCAAGGCGCCTCAGTAATTTCTCAGCCGCCGGACGATCTCCCGAACGAATCAATGTCAAGGTCAACAGCGCCTTCGCATAACTAGAGAGAGGAACCTCTAGCAAGGTCTTCGCCTCTTTTAAGTCGCCCTGACCCGCCGACTGCAACGCGAAGTAGATAAAGGCCTTCAAGTCATTGTTTGTCTGCTCTTTGACCACGATCTTTAAGTAAGCGCAGCCCCGCTTAATTTTTGTCTCATCCAGCTTCACGCCCGCTTTTCGAGCCCGAGAGAGGCCATAGACAACATAGGCGGTCATAAATGGATTGGGAGCATCTGAGGCGAACCAAGCCCAGGAGCCATTGACCTTCTGGAGGCCCGCTAATCGCCTCACCCCTTTTTGAGTGACACTATCAAAGCGCTTGACAAAGCTCTTGATCGGCAATCCCAATTGTTTGAATGAATCACCAAGCTCCACAGCCGGGAGAAAACGACTCATTGTTTGCTCGACACTGCCAGAGGGAAGCTGCACAAGGCAGTCCAGAGCCTCAAGGATATCGGAGAAAACAGAGTTTTCGGGACGAAGAACAAGCCTTAGCGACTGCGAACCGGGCGCCGCCTTCTTCGGTACGTTGATCTCAATTTCAGTCGAGGCCGTCAAAGAGCGTTTCACATTGCTCTGCCTGTGTTTACCAAAGACTCTCACTGGAATTGTCAACGCCATCCCATCGGACAATGGACCGCAACGAGCCTTGATGAGAACTTTCAACTCTCTCAGTGAGCGAGCACGAAGAGTCCAATAGACCTTTTGAGAACAGCCACTTCCGATAGATGTCAACGATAGCAGCTTATCCGTTTCGCAACTGAAGCCCTCCCCCGAAAGCTCTAGCTCCAACGCTTGTCGTTTCCCCTGAGAGTCGAACACTTCTGCCCAAACCTGACAAAGGTCACCTTGATAAAGAAAGCTCGGACAATGCAATCGAACAAAGAAGTCTTTGCGAACTCGAATCCACTTCACGACCTGGCCAACGTCGGAGTCTTTGCTGATTCCACAACCGGTCAATCGAAACGTAGTCTTGGTATCAGGCAATTTCAAGCGCCCGGAGAATCGTCCATCAGCTCTTGTTCTCATTCTTGGATTCCAATAGGCAGTCTCTGGAAAGTGAAGGCGAACGAGAGGCAGCTCAATCGATTCTCTTCGCCCGCTCTGAAAACGTTCGTAATCAAGGCAGGTCCAATCAGCCAAAGCGGTGCTCCCTATGCCTCCGTAGAGTTTTCCCCACCGACCCTTATTGCTCCAAGTCCCCGCGGCACAACCTTTTGTTTTTCTCGACTTCACTAAGTTCGAGACAAAAGAGATCCAGTCAGCTCGTGCTTGTCCTCCCACCTGAAACATGACCCGAGTGGAAAAGTAGAAGTATTGAAAGTTCGCCCCCGCTTTGGACAACTCAACCTTAGGACGGGCCCTCCGCAAGATCTCAACGCCTCGACCAATCACAGGATCTGTCCTCAATTGATGAGCCGCCAAGCGCACAAAAAGTCCCATAGCCGTCCATTCGGGATAGTCCACGAACTGATTCTTATTACCAAAGTAGTCCGGCCCTTCCTCTCCAATCTTTTGAAACCAGCTCAAACCCCGGCTATCAGTGACCGAGTCAACAAAGCTCAAAGCACCACTAAATGCGTCTTGCGGTACATTCAATCCAGCCAGTTCAGCTGCCTTTAACGCATTCACCGCCCAAGCCGTCATGAGCATGTTGGCCTGCTTGTCCTTCTTGCTAAAGCCCCAGCCTGAACCAGGGAGTTGACGAGAGCTAAGAAAATTCAGTGCCTTTTGTGCGGGACGCTTCAATTTGAAATCTCGTGTCAAACGGTAAGCATCGCAGAGAGCGAGAGTGGCGACGATATGATTGAGATAGGCGAAGTCCGAGTCATCTTCGAGACCAATAGCCCCATCCGCTCGTTGAGCTCTCCGTAGCGCTCGAAGTCCTTTGCTGACTGTCCGCTTGTATTGTCCAAAACGATGGCTCATTCCTCGATTCAGAAAGGACTCAATCGCCAGAGCCGTCGAAAAAACATTCAGCGCAGATGACCCAACTAACTGACAGTCCTTCCCTTTGCATTTCTTGCCATAGCGTTCATTGTCCCAAATCCCTTTATCGCCTTGATGTCGAGCCAACCAACGCAACGAGAACTGAATTCGTCTTGAGCCGCAGCCAATACCACAGCCACAACGAGTCCTAGCTACGTCACAGCCGACCCAGCGTGATCTACTCCCTCGTCGAAAGGCTCCGCTCAGAGAGCGATACAAAGGATAGTACTGCCGCTCGACATTCACTGGCGTGAAGTGTTGAGCAGTGATATCCGTTTGGGTAAAGACATCATATGAGTCAAAGACGAGAGGTCGGAAACTCTCAAAGTGACAATCTGTACCGCGGTCGTTGTAAAAGAAGTCATAGATATCTGGGGTTTTATCGTTCTTTAAGGAGAAGAGGGCTTCGTCGACAACCGCAAGAGAGGCTTCTGCAATCTTGCCACGACCAGAGCGGTCCTTCGTCCAAAAGTCAAAATAAACAGAGTCGCCGGGTTCGTATATTTCTTTGTCAGTCTCGACAGTCACTTGGAGCAATGCGGCCCTCACCGGAATTCGCAATCTCTCTTGTTCAACAACGCCTGCTCCCTCAAACAAAACATGGGCATAGACGCAGGGGTCACAGGCTTTTGTCACAGCAATGGTGACGGTCTTAGAGGCGCCTTTCGACTCGATCCTTTTGAAATCAAAGGCCGCCGTGTCTCCCATTGCAATCCAAGCCGACCATGGCTTCTTTGACTTTGAAGTCAGTATTAAATCAATGGTTCCGCTTTTCCCGTCGAGGGGCTTTCCGAGTTGCAATGTGAACTCCGACGAATCTTTCCCGGCCATCACTTTGACAATCTCTTTGCCTTTCTTCTCGGGTTCTATTTTTATTGGCTCTTTGTTCTTCTTAGCTTTCGTCGCTGTATTTGGAGCCGCGTGTTCCTTGCCCGGATCATATTCGCAGGATTTTACCGCCAGCACCTTCCCATCCAATTTCAATCCGATAGAAACTCGATCTCCGGGGTTCAAGTTCAGAAGCGCCAAGCCGTCTTTATCGAGCGTCAAAGGCACTAACTTGCGCCCAATGAAGCATTCTATTTCAGCGCCCAATACAGGGAGGCCCTCACAGTATCCAGCAAAGATCCGAAGGCCGGTTTTCGTTTCTGTAAAGTTGATGGAATGGCGCGGTTTGCTTAGGTCGCGTAATTCAATGTCTGCCTTCGCGACGACCTTTTCATAGTGAACTTCGAGGGTGTATATCGTCCGAGCCGCATTCTTCGCGAAGTAAAAAGAGCCATTAAATGCGCCAAACTCGTTGGACAAAAATTCCTTCTTATAGATGATCCGACCCGCTCGACGAATCATGACCGTCACTGTTTCCCCAGCCGACACTGAATACCGTGTTTTTGCCTGACGCCTCTTCGGAACACTGTCCTTTCTAATGAAAGCTCTAAAATGAATGGTGTCTCCGGCCTCATAAAGCGGCCTATCGGTATAAACGTAGAGTCTTGTCTTAGGACGCTTGAAGTCATTTGCTTGAACCTTCTCTCCAAGCACGACCGAAGTCTGAAAGAACTGCCCCGGTTTGGAGCAATAGAAGCTCATGATCGGTTCAATGGCTCGCTTACCACACTTGGATCCCGAAGAATGGTATTCCCAAGTTTGGTTCCGATCAAGTCTTAGAGGAGTGACCAAAGCCCCCTGAGAATCGGTCCTCCCTAGAAGCCTTCCCTTTATGTCATAGACTTGCAATTGAGAAATGGGTGTCTTCTGGCCATCCTTGAAGACAAGAATGCTCGACTCGGGGAATTGAAGAGCTATAGCCTTCACGCTTTGTTGGTTCGCAACAAAGCTCGTCTTTAGCGACCCAGCGAGGGCTTCGACAAGCCAGAGACCCTCTCCGGGCAGCTTTAACTCTATGTCCTCATGATAAAGCTCGGCGTATTTCATCCATTTTAAAGAGTGCGTTTTTTTGGCGACACACTGCAATGCCTGTGTCTTTTGTTTGGCAAAGAACTGCTGCAATTGCTCTTTTATATCGGACTTTAACTTAGGATTGAACGAAAAGGCATCCGTCACCTTCAAGAAGCGAAATTGAATGTCCCGAACGTTGCGCAGCGTCACTTTTACTTCAATACACCCGTCGTCAGTCAAGGGTTTCGGAACATTGAGCCGCAACAATTCTCGATCTAAAATCGCGCAGTAAAACTCAGTCGCCTTTCTTTCCGGACTTTCAAGGGTGCCCAAAAAGGTCGCAAAGAGCTCTCTTGCTCTCTTCCATTCTCTAGCTTGAAAGGCAATTTGCCCTCTGAAATAGGTCAAGGACGATTCAAACTGCCCAGGATGATAAATTTCGAATTGTTGCAGCAGCGCTTCGAGAAGGACAGGCTCTGCACGGTCACGGTTTTCAAAGGACTGACGGATTTGGCAAGCTAAGTTCTTAAAGGCATCGCGACTCTCCTTCGTGACTGTTTCTAATCGCCGAAAGAGGTGCTTAGCGCCCTCAAAATCACCAATACGTATGTATTGATTCGCCAAGATCCTCCATGAATCGGCGCTCTCTTTCGAGAGATCTGGCAAGAGGGTTTGGATGTGCCCAAGAATCTTTCTTTGCTTGCTCTGGAGAGCCTTCCTGTAATTGTATTTTGATCTCTCCGGCAAAGGACGATGCCCCGTTTTTTCGGAGATCGTATTGATGCTTTGAGCAGTAAAAGTCCGGCCGTTCCATATTCCCTCGCCGTCATCAGCCGTATCTTTGACATCATATGGGATCTTGTCCTCGTCGTCACGGTCGTCAGAATCGTCTTCCGAGAGGATTTCTTTTGTCAGTTGAGCGCAGTAAACATCAGGCTGCATGTTTAGAACCTGCGTCGCCAATTCAATAGCCTCATTGGGCTCACTGCCTCCCAATTTTTGGCTTAGCTGTATCAGTTGCCATGAGGCTTCATAGAAAGCAGCGGAATTGGGCTGCAGGATCTCTTTCAGTTCAACGAAGAGGTCCCGCGCTGTCTTCCACTCTTTGTCTCGAATCGCGACGGAAGCCAACAGAAATTTAACCTCAGCGCTTTTCGGCACTCCATATTTCCGAGCGTCGATTTCAACAAATCCGTCTTCACCCTCTTTCATAAAAAAGGCAATTCGCTTTTTGTCTAACCTTTCAGCCTCAGAAAGCGCGCCCTTTGGAAAGAACAATGACAAGCGCTCACACTCCCTTCGATTTTTCACGATCGACCCATGTCTTGGATCACCTATTGGAAGCGATCGCTCAAGCATCCAATAGTGAAAGTAAGCCTCTTGCAGAAAGCCCGCACCCTTTAATCGAGCGGCCCAGAGAAGGTCGTCCTCAAGGTTAAGAACGGGAAAATAGGCCCGACTCTCTTGCGCTAAAGAATTGATCCACTTGCCAGCCTTGTTTGACCATCGATGCACAAGCTCTCTATGTTGGCGATCGACCTTGAGAAGTGAGTTTCCATAACTATGAGTGAGGGCTGTTTCAGAGTCTCCGATGAGAATCCGATGTATCAACTGTTCTTCAAGGTCAGGTGAATCTCTCTTCCTCTCCGGAGCCCTTTCCTCCGTCACACCCTTGTTCGTCTGTCTTAACAATCCGAAAACTGAAGAATCGAAATCGCTGCGAGGCGCAACGCGCATTGAATCAGACAGCCAGGGCAACGGGCAATCACAAGCATTTGAGACAACACCGTGATTTCGATGGCTCGTTCGCAAGGTATCAATAGAATCGGACAGCCCTCTAACTTCTGTGACAAGCGACTCTGCATCCGGTGTCGGCTTCGAATCGTGAGGCAAAAGGTTGAAGGCCAGAACTGAAAGAACGAGGCCCCCCAAAGTGAGCAAGATTCTTTTGCGCATAGCGCCGTCCTTCTGTTAGAAAGCTAATCACCGCCGTCGAAAGTACAGAGATTCCCCGTGAGAGCCTATATTCCTTGGCTCCGCACTTTCAAAGAGCAATTAAGGGATGAGAGAAAGAGTGATGGTCTTCTTAACCCACCGTAGAAAATATAGTTCCATCTTTTTCAACGAGCGAGAATCGACGAGCAACATCGTCTCAACGCGCTGAAAAGATGCCTCTCAGGTATTCGAGGGCTTTTTCAAGATTGGCTGGTTGGGACCGATAGCCGATATAAGTGTCCGGACGAATCACGTAGAGGCACTCTGCCCGCGCCCCAAAAGAGCAGTGCAAATCCCCAGACGGATCAAGCAAGAGGCTCTCCTCACCCTTTAAGATCTCCGGCACTTCGGGCAAGGGAGCGACAACATAGACCTTGAGGACATCCTCGTAGCGAACGCGAATTTCCTTCGCGATATGAACTAAGTTGAGATAACCCTCGGGCGTGGAAGCCGCGCCGTCAAAGAGCATTACGACATGGCGCACGCCATCGAGCAAGGTTGAACAACGACGACGATTATCCTCGGCCCCAAAAACCCTATCAGGAACCCGATCACCCGCTTCTGGGCCAAAACCAAATTCGACCCACTCGGCGATGCTCGCGTTCTCAGTGTGCTTATGATGATAAAGCTCGGCGTTCAGCAATGAGCTGCGATCCGCCGCCACAATAGGAGAACGTCGCATGTTCACCGCGAGGTTACTCGTCACTTCCGCCATACGTTTTTCAACCCCAGGGATAAGCATCACAAGGCTCGATAACTGATCGCGTATCTCCTTCATCACAGGATTGCGAAGCATGCTCATCCGAGTCGCAACGTCCGTCTCGAACAAAGTCGTCTTTGCAACTTCATGGCGCTCAATGTGATAGCTCTCAAGCAAGCTCGGCTGACTGTGACCCTGATGCACGAGGGCCAGCTTCCAGGCAAGGTTGAAGCTGTCGTGAATCCCCATGTTCATTCCCCGGCCACCAACAGGGCTGTGAATATGAGCCCCGTCTCCGGCGAGAAAAACATTGCCTCTTTGATACTCAGGGACCATTCGACAGTGAACTCTAAATCGCGACATCCACCCCGGGTTGTAAAGCTCGCAAGGGAAGGGAACACGCTCGTCCATTAACTGCTGGAACAATTCTTGAGTCGCTTCAAACTCTTGATC
>JARGOJ010000191.1:10963-11622 GCA_029210225.1 Planctomycetota bacterium | reverse complement strand
GCAAAGAACAGCGAAGCCCTTCGAGAGCGCGACGCCACGGTCTCTCCAGTCAACCGAACAGAAACAGACCCGGCTCTCAGACAAAATCTTAATAACCGCGTTCAGCAAGTCGGCCGCCCGACCGATCCTAGCGATGCCGACAAAGTGCTCGGATTCACAAACCCCGGGCAATTCCCATCCCTGCCTCAACCTCGCGACCTAAAGAAGAGCGAGGCCGACCTGACGAGCATCGAAGAGTTTACTGACAAGCTCGCCTATCGCAATGCCGTTGTTGCCGCCCTAAGACAACAAGAATTGGATGACACCCACGACCTCCAAGGCTTCACCATTTACACATTAAAGTTTGATATCGCCCTTCTCCCTCCACAAAACAAATCGCTAATGGGAGACATACTGTTTTGGCGCGAGCAAAATCACAACAGCTTCGGAAAAATTGAATTGGGGCTCGTCGACCCCAAGAATGACAAAGACATTGACGAAAACTTCTATCGCGGCTGGCTCGCCAGTATTCAAGAAGCCCTCGACTCCGAAGTCTTAAACCTCCAACGAAGATTAGTCACCACAGGATTCATTGAAGAAGATCGCGTCGAAATACTGCGGTATCTCAATCTTATTGAAGACACTCGACTGCGCAAAAAGAAAATGGAAGCAGCGCGCCT
>JARGOJ010000191.1:4752-10953 GCA_029210225.1 Planctomycetota bacterium | reverse complement strand
AAAACTGTAATACAAGAACATAATTAAAAACGTCGTGAGCGCCGCAAGGATCGCCGAACTATCACAGCGAGAAGACGAAGAACTGCGAAAAATATCAAAGCGATATGTCCAGTCAGAACTGGAATTGAGCCTCTTCTCAAAGCAAGATACCCTGCTCTCCAACAAAGAGCTGCAAGATCTCGAAGGCCTCACCACGATTCGCTTTGGAGGACGCAGTTACAACGGAGAAGCCGACCCCACCCTCAAGAGCCTGGCGCGCTACGCTCTGAAGATGCCTAAGCTCCCCACCGCTATTGAGGAATTGAAAGGCGCCGTCCCCTTCGTCGTCGCCGAGAAATACCATCATCTCCTCAAAGGCCTATTAACATTAGATATACAGGAGATTCAATCACTTAACTCCGTCCTCAAGGATGAAAAAGAAAGCAGCCTCCCCGAGAAACGATACGTCCTCAAAGTCAAACCCCTGCTCAAAAAGGATGAGGACGAAGCCCTCCTCACCAGCACCGGCGCCCTCGCCGGAGTCGCCGCGCTCAGTAAGGCCATGGGACAAATTCAATTAAAAATGAAGGACAAGCTCCAACAGCACTATGTCTACTCTGTCGAGCCAAAGCAATACGCACAGAACATGTCTGATGTAGCGTCGTCAGAGAAGCTCATGAATATGCTCGCCTACCGCCAAGGCCTGCTCCCAAAAGGCCTCGGTCTTGAAGAGACGAGTCAATATCTGCGCCGCTCCCAAACCTTCATGCAAGGCATACTCAGGAAACCCCTTGTGGTCGGCTATATCAAAGGCCGCCATCAATTCGGCTGGTTGCTCGGCCCGCGCTTTTACATAAACAATGAAGACATCGCCTTCCAACATGTCCCGGTTCAGTATTCATTTAATTGCTCCATTGTTGTTCCCGCCTGGTGGAGCAGCTGTAGAATGTCGGGAGACTATGTCTGGCTCAAATCGAGCGGGCAAGAAGTCAATAGAACAAAGCTTTTCAAAGGAGTAGAGGACGACTCAACCGTCGGCAACGACAATCATAAATCCGTCGAAATCCGACTTCCTAGAGACTTCTCCGCCGTCACCACCGCGCTCATTGATCACCTTGGCCGCGGAACCCGACGCCCCGAGATTTATGCAAACGGCCACAGCTACGTGAGAGAAGGCGATCGAAACGTCACCCTGCTCATTCGTGGACGAGATCTCTGGCGCAATCCAAAGATCTTTATTGGTCACCAAAAGGCCGACACCTATGAATTGACCCCAGATATGAAGGGCATTGTCGCGTCCTTCAACCGCATCCGCGCCCCCGCAAACATGACTGACTCCGGTTTAACAATGGACCTCACCGTCGTCACCAGCCTCGGGTCGAGCACTCTGCAAAACGTCGTCACGATTTTGCCGAGCCGCGTCGATGAGATTTACCAAGACCCCTCTCTCGCCATAAAACTGCGGACAAAAACTCTCTACACACCCCACCCCAAACGATTATCAACCCTATCCCTCGAAGTAAACTCCAATTTACTGCCCCGAGGCTATCAAGAGCTCCTTCTCTACCTCCGCCCCCTCGGCAACCAAAACTGGGAGCGCTTGCAAGTCTCAGGAAGCCGGTCGGTCCTCAATCGACAAACGAGCACCGTAGACTTTCGATTTACCAAGATCTTCTGGGATCGCCTCTGGAGACCCGATTGGGGCCCACGAAAAAGCACCGTCTTTGAGTTAGACCTGAGAGTCAAGATGAAACCCAATGACGCCCCAAGAGCAGTCATGCTCCGAGGACGAGTTCAAGGACAGCTCGTCTTTCTCCTTAACACCAATGAGACCCGCATTCGGCTTGACGTCGGCACTCTCGATGTGAGGAAACAGAAATGCAGTCGGGAGCTCTCAATCTCTCTTAGAAACCGCAGTATTTTTATGTCCCACTACCCAGGACTCGAGCAATGCTTACTCGATCGCACAGTGGAGATCGTCTTTAAAGAAGTAGGCGGATCTAAGAAGACAATTGTCATGAGCATGAAGAGCCCGGGAATCCTGCACAAACAAAATGAAGGACTCAATCAGACCGATTTATTACAACTTGGAATAAACACCCTGAATGATCACGCTCCATTGTTTCCCCCGAGGCAAGGCAATGCTCAGCGGCGTTTCAATGTATCCATAAGATACAAAGAAGCAGGGTCAAAAAGAAACAGAGAGATCCCCGCCACCACTCCCCTCATCTTTCGGCGTGCGCCTTAATGCATTCATTCCAGAATCATTGATAGACGGGCTCCAATTGACAGCGCCTGTCTATCAGCTCACCGCGAAGGCCCGACCTGTCATTTTGCCTTTTTCCAATGTCACTGTGACGAAGTATTCCGAAGACATCTGCAGGTTAGGGTCGAAAGCAAAGGTAAAGACAGTCTTCGTTCCCCCGACGATGCTCAATGACCTCAAGTCATTCTCCCCGAGCTTGATAGCCTTCAAGACTTTGTCGGCCATATGTCCTTTCAGATCAATCGGAAGCCGCTCATGAGCCACTTTGAGGGCTTGGGCAAGTGTTTTTTTATAGTGATCGCGAATAGCCCTCGGGACGGCCTGGAGACGATACTCACGATATTGATCGTAAATGGCCGGGTGCTCTTTCTTGAGGGTCAATTCATTCTTACTGCGATAGCTCTTCTTCGCCCCCCCCTTCTTAGTGTAGGCGGCATAGAAGGAGCCATTAATCTTATTGACGCTGTAAAGGATGCTCTCGTTCTTCGTCTTCACATTGATATAGACAAAACCACGGTTCACGGTCGCCCGCAACTCCGCCTTGGCGGCTAGCTTCTTGGCCTTCGCTCCTTTGTCTTGAGCTTGAAGATCCGACGCTAGCAGGCAAAAGCCCCAGGCGCTCAGCCCCACTGTTATTATTAGATTTTGAACTTTTCGCATTCTCTATTCCTTTCCCACACGGAAAATAATCCCCACAAAGATGAATGTCCCCGTGAATTGGACTTACTCTAGAGAGCGCAAAAGGGTGCAAGAAAAACAGAGAAAGAAGGCTCGATGGGCGTTGCCAATCCCAGTTCGACTAAAATGATGGGGGCGACAGCGACAGGGTCCTTGAACCCCTTCGTCTTAGCAAGCACTATTCATCTCAACTAGAATACGCGCTCATGAACCCGATCCGACTCGCTTACTTGGAGCAAAAAGGACAGCCCCTAACTGAATCAAAGATCCTCGCTACGTACTTCGAATCGCAGAACATTCCGGTACAATTTTTCCCGGCAAAGAAGCTCCAGCGAAGACGCCTCAAATTATCCCCAGAGACTTTGGTCGCAGGGCAGGTCACAACCGTTCTCAGCGCGCTGAAACAACTCGGTGTGGAGGCGCCTCAATTGCCCAGCTACCCAAACGCATTGCTAAAATATCTCCGACGAAAGGTGACCTATCGAAGCCTCAAGCAAATCGAATCACTCATTCACACTGGCTGTTGGGAAACCCAATTCGTAAAACCCTCCCGCGACTCCAAGCGCTTTACGGGCTTCATTCTGTCCGCCCCGGGAGACCTAGGCAACGCACTGGCGTCTTCTAAGCATTTGTTGCTCGCCTGCTCAGAGCTTGTCTGTTTTGAAAGCGAGTGGCGATACTTCATCCTCCGAGGAAACGTCCTAGGGCGAAAGCAATATCTAGGCTCTGTAACCTTGCCCTGTAGGAGATCGTCGTTGGAGACGCCATCGCTGATTTTGAAGCGTCTGGAGACGCTCCAGCGGCCTATTCCTTGGATTTTGGCGTCCTAGATAGCGGGGAAACAGCCCTGGTCGAATTCAATGATGGCTATTCATTGGGAGCCTATGGCCTCGATGCCGGTAGCTATGCGGCTTTGATTGTCGAACGTTGGAGAGAGCTGCTAGGTCAATCGTCATCGTCGTGACGGGGGTCCTTGGTCAGTCCCCAAACAAAGTCGTCGTCCTTGCCAAGCTCCCCGTGGCGGAGCTTAGTGACTTCACCGCGAAGCTGCTCCATGGTCTCAAAGCGATTCTCTGGAACCGGCTCTAGTGACCGCGCAAGGATCTTACAGAATCCAGCGCTGAGCTTCGGGACCAGGGTCCTCGGGTCGGCGATTCCGGCGTGAGCCCGACCTCGGATCAAGTCGTTGAGTCGAGCGCCTTTGAGAGGATGTTGCCCGGTCGCGCAGTAATAAAGCGTCAGGCCCAAGCTGTAGATGTCGACGCGATAGTCCGAGCCCGGGCGATTAGCCTCCGGAGCCATAAACATCGGCGTCCCAATCATCGCTCCGGCCGCTGTCAGCTTCGTGCCGTCGACCATCTTCGCCAAGCCAAAGTCGGTCAATCGAAGGCGACCATGCTCGTCGATGATGACGTTCGCGGGTTTCACATCGCGGTGAATCATCCCCTGGCTATGAGCGTAACTCAGCGCCGACGACAAGCCCGAAGCAACCTGATGCAGCCAACGCTCTTCCAACGCGCCGCTTCGGTCAACGATCTCCTGTAAATCCTGTCCTTCAATGAAGGGCATTGTGAGGTAGATAATCGCGCCGTCATCAATCTCTGAAAGATTGATCACTGGCACAACATTAGGATGGTCCAAGCGGGCGGCGAGTCTGGCTTCCCGAAGGAAGCGCGCCTTCATTTTGCTCTGCTCCATAAACTGCGGCTTGAGAGTCTTAAAGACGCGCTTCTGCTTCAGCATTTTATGAAAGCCGATGTAGACATTGCCCATGCCTCCACCACAGAGCAGGTCTTGTATTTCACAGCCGTCCAGCTCGCGCCCGACAAAGTTCTCAGCCTGTCGCAGGTCATCGGGAGACAACATCTCTCCAGGTTTAGGGCGCCGCTTGGCGAAGCTCTTGGTCGCCTTTCTCTTGCTCGCCTGGGTCACAGGAGTCACTTTTGGAGGAAGGGATATCTCCGCAGGAACCGCCATCATCTCCTCGCTCGAAGTTTCCTCCGAAATTTGCGTTCGCATCCCGAGGAAGCTAACAATATCGCTGTCTGTCCCTGCCCCGACGAGGTCTTCCCGAGAGAAGACCACCCCGTCTTTGATCGCTGTCTTGGGTTTTTCCCTCGGTGCTCGAATAACGAGGGCGCCTGTTGGCTTGCGCCGCAGAGGCCGGGTTTTCCTGCGCTTACTAGCGAGGGATACGCTCCCCTCGATGGGCGATAGCTCTCCCTGGCAGTGCTCGCAGACCGTCCCGTCCGATCGCTGCTTGGGCAACAAAAAGGTGAGGCGCTCACACTCGCGACAACTGCGGCCGTGGCGCGCCCTCAATCGAAGGATTTGAAAAGCGCCTTCGGAGCTTAAGTAACCAAGCTCCCGAGCCAGCACCGTCACATCGAGGACCGTCCGCCTCGGGTCAGGTCTAAGTCGTTGCTCTTCTAGTTCCTGAGCTTGAACCGGGGAGAGGAAGCCATGTTGCACCCCCAAAATCAGGAAGCTCTTCTCGCCGCTCAAGAGCGTCTCTTTATCCATAGCTTCGATTGAAACAGAAAGAGCAGAGCGCGGCAACGAATCAGTTTCCTTTGATCCTTATCAATGCCCTCTCGCGAACGCGGAAAAAATAAAGCTTTTCCCCTTTCCCAACGGGAGAAAATGTCTGAGAAGCTCCTGAAAAGAGACTTCAAAAATGACGCAGACATGACCGTTGGGAAAGAGGAAGAGAAAGTTGCCTTCGCTCGAAAAGAACCCCGCCAGGTTTTCATTCTTTTCTATTTTTGTGGAGGACCCAGGAGATCGGGGGACAGCGATTATTGAAAGAATGGCTGTGAAAGCAAACGCGGATCATTACGAACAACCAACGTTTTCACTGCCTCCAGATCTCCTGGGTCCTCAACAGATGAGTCCTTTAGAAACCTCGATTGGCTTTGTCTTTGCGGATCTCTTTGAGGGCTTTTTCGTAGTCTTCGCGATTGTCAAATTCCATCGTCTTGCCATTGTTTTGAATGACGCCTTTGAATGATCCTTTGCTTTTGCCGAAGCGACCTTTAAATTCCTTTTTGAAGTCCCAATCTTCGAAGCGCTCCAACCATTCTTTGAGACCACGGCGGGCTTTTTCAAATTCGTCAGGGTCGTCAAATTCCTTCGATTCACCATTCTTCTCAATGCGCCCTTTAAATTTCCCCCAGCCTTTCCCTTTGAGTTTTGGTAGGTCTTTGAACATTTCCCGGCGCTGCTTCTCGAAGTCTTTCATGTCCTTTTTAAGCTTCTTTAGCATAGATTGACGAAAG
>JARGOJ010000191.1:2912-4718 GCA_029210225.1 Planctomycetota bacterium | reverse complement strand
TCACCTGGCTTCAGGGGCATATTCTCACCAAACTTCTTACGGGTTTCAGTCATCTTCTTTAAGATCTTGAGGCGTGTTTCTTTTAGGTCACCACGCAGCGCATCAATGTCTTTCTCCAGCGCTTTCAAGTGTTTCTTAAACTCCTCCGGATCTGTGAAGACTTGCTTCTCTCCGTCTTTGTGAATCTCACCCTTAAAGGCCTTCTTCACTGAGTCTTTGCCGTCAGCCTTCTTTTGCTGGCTTTTCTCTTTTGTCTTTTTGTCTGGGTCCCCCGCTTCAACAAAGAGCGGTGATATGCTGAGGCCTGCAGCCATAGCACAGGTTAAGAGTGAACCTTGTAGTAGTGTTCGCAGAGTCATAGCTTCGTCCTTGGGCCTAGCCCAGGTTTCGACCTTGATTCAATCAAGAGATCGTTGATTCATAGTAGAGAGTGAAGATCGACAGCGCCCACTGCGCCGAAGAGTGAAACAATTAATGAGGCCGTTTGTTTTTCAGCCTTTGCTGAGCCTCTCGATAGTCTTTTTCATTATCAAAAACCCTTTTCTTTCCGTCAATTTCAATGACTCCGTGAAACGACTTGGAGCCAGACTGATTGGATTGAGAGCTTGAATTTGATTGAGCATTCTTTTTGCGCTGTTCCACGTGATTTTTAAGGTTCTTGCGAAGTCGCCCTAAGAAGGCCTTACGAAACTTTGCGAGATCTTCAAGATCAGGAGGGTCTCCTTCAAGATTCGCTTCTTTCCTCAGTTTCCTCCGTTTTTGATCAAGGGTTTCCCTGAAGTCACGAAAGCGTTTTGAGAAGTTCTGGAAGCGCCCGAGGAAGCGCGCTTTCGCCTTATCAAAGTCTTCAAAGTTATCGAAGGTAAACTGCTCCCCATTGAGGCTGATAATGCCTTGAAATGGCCCTTTGTTGTTTCTCAAAACCACGGCCTCAGAGTCCATTTTTCTATCTGGGCCTGCATAAACTGTCACTGATTGAAATTGACGGCCAAGCTTCCACACTCGGGCTTTCTCTCGCAAGCTCGTGAGGAAAATCTCTCCCTCCGTTACGGCGAGGTCTGTCGTTCCGTCGTCAGCCACCGTCATATTGAAGGCCCCTGATTGGTCTCTGAGCGTTGACAAGGGTGTTCCTAACTCGAAGCTCACATTCGAAGCTGGGAGCTTTGCGCTCAATCTTCCCTGGTGAAGAATCGCTCGGCCTGGAGAGACCATCTCGAAACGCGCTGGCCCCGATATCTCCATAGCTGGCCCATCATCAAACGAGATCTGAGCAGTCCCTTGTTTGAGCTTGAGTATGCCGTGGCCAAGACGCTCAAGAGGCGGCTCTTGATCCCAAACACAGAGACTCGTTGGAGTAAGACGGGCGAAGCCCTGGAGACGCTTCACAGGCTCGCTGGACTCTGGTGCATCGACGGGAGTGATGCTTGAGGAATTCTGAAAGAGTAAGAGACACGCGGCGGCGACGGCTGCGAAGCCAAAGGCCCAGATCCCCCAAACAGGAATACGCGCTGGCGCCGGACTCGCTTCTCGCTCAAGCCTGTCCATGACACCTTGCACAAAACTCTCCGCGCTGGAGTGCTCCTGAAAGTGGCCAGTGAGCATGTCGTGGATGTGCAGATCGTTGTGGCATTGCTCTTTCAATTGAGAGTTATCGTCCAATTCTTTCGCGAGTATTTCTTGCTGGGGCGAGGAGAGCTTTGACTCAGACTGAAGCAGATTGAAGAGCAGCTCATCACGTTGATTGTCATTCATATTCTTTCCTCCGCCGAGTCATTTTGAGACGACCCGGAGAGACGCTGACGAATA
>JARGOJ010000191.1:0-2902 GCA_029210225.1 Planctomycetota bacterium | reverse complement strand
GAGGCGACGGCGCACTCTCACGAGGCGCATCCGAATAGTGCTGCTCTTTTGACCTTGTCCTTCTGCCAATTGTTCCGCGGACGATTTATTGTAGTAAAAGGCTTGAATCAAGTCGTAGCTGTGAGAAGGAAGCTGGTCTAAACAATGCGACAAGGCGGCAGATTCATCCTGTGTGTCGTCAATAGTCTGAGTTTCCATGTGAGCGATCCGCTCGTCGTTGAGGGCGGCGTCGAGAGAGTGTCCCTCACGCTTTTTGCGCCGTGACTCCCCCCTCAAATAGTGAAGCGCTCGATGTCTTGCAATACCAAGCAGCCATGCTCCGAGGGGGCCTTTTCCATCAAATCGGTGCAGGTCTTTATAGGCGGCGATAAAGACTTCCTGAGCCAAGTCATCGATGACCTCCGAGCGCTGGGAATAGCGCGAGAGATAGCCCCGAACATTCTGTTCGTAACAACGAACAATGTTCGAGAAGGCCTCTTTCGAGCCTCGCCGAGCCTGCTGTGTCCAAGACACGACATCATTCATGGGTTTTAAGCTCAAAGTTTGGTTCATACACGGTTAGTGCCGCGACACAGAAAACGTCACCGACTTTTTCTGTTTTTTTTCTCAGGACGCCATTGACGCTCACTAAGGCACTTATAGCAAAAGACTTAGAGCAGACAAGCAAATTCAATAGTCACTGCTTCGCGTCGGCTATGGTTTTTTAAGAGACTCCAAGGCAACACGAGCAACATTTTTCTCCCGCGCCCAGCGGTCATCTTTCTTGGACAAATCTAGGAAACGCCGATAATCAGCGATGGCCTGCTGCCTATTTTTCATCGCGGAGTAGATCCGAGCTCGAGCGAAATAACCGAGGGGGTAAGAGGTCGCCCTTGACCCACGGAGGGTCTCGTTACAATCCTCAAGCGCCGCTGAAAATTTCCCAAGCCGACTATAGACTTCGGCCCTCAGAAGATAAGCCGAGGCGTTGTATGTGGGCGTTCTCTTAAGAAACAGATTGTAGTGTAAGAGCGCGCTGAGGTAATCATTCAGTTCAATCGCCAAAGCTCCTAGCTTCATTTGAACCCCTAGATCGGGATAGTTCAAGGTATAAGCCCGAGAGAAAGCTAGATAGGCTGCTTGTGACTGATTTCTCGAACTGAGAATCTCCCCTAGTATGTAATGAGATTTAGGATTTTTCTCGTTCATTCGAATGGCCACGTTCAACTGTTTCCCTGCCGCGTTCAAGTTGCCTTGAGCTTGAAAGATTCGTGCCAATTCAATGAGGAGGGTTTCCTTATCAAAATTTGCCTGAGAAGCACGTTGGTATGTCCCGAATGCTGCATCAAAATCCCGCTGAGCCAATTGCAAAGAGATCTCTGCAATGACAAGTTTCAGCGCCTTTGGATGAAAGCCTTTTGCCTCCCGCAATTGATTCTGCGCGCCACTATAATTTTTCAGTTGAACGTAGCAATGAATCAACTCTATTCGAGGGTCTATCAATCCGGGGAAAATTTTGACCGCCTCCAGGAAGAGCACGCTCGCTTCAGAAAAAAGAGACACCTTAGACATGGCTAATCCGCTGTAATAACAATAGTCGTATGCTAGCGGGCCTTTCAGCTTCCCTCCACGCCTAATTTTCCTCAGTTCTTCCAGAGCCTTCAGAGGGTTGTTCAGCCCCAGGTAACATCGCGCCAAAAACAATAAGTGGCGGGGATCCCCCTGAGACGCTGCAATTTCAATCCAAGTATCCAGCGCGGCACCATAGTCTTTATTCAAAACCTGGGCACGGGCCATGGCCCGTTTTGATCGACGATCCTTCCCAACAATGAAGGCCCTTCGATAGCAGTCGGCAGCCTCAGAGTATTTCTCTTCCCGTTCATAGAGCCCCCCGACGCCCATTAAGCCATCCGAGCGCTCCGCAGGCGTCGCCAGCGGGTTTCCGACCACGCTTAAGAACATAGAACGAGCGACATTATTCCGGTTAGCAAACTGATGCAAGCGGCCCAGCAAAATATCGACGGCCACAATCCGTCCGTCCAAGCTCCGTGCCATTTCCGCATCGCTTAGGGAGAGGTCTAACAATGGCCGATCGATTCTTCCCGAGCGTTGCAATCCAAGAACGATTGCCCCCACTCGCAGGTTGCCGCGAAAGAGATAATAGAGGGCGTTCCTCGGCCGCAGCTCGATCGCCGTCCCGTAGTCTTTGAGCGCATTCTGGAAGTCTCGAAGTATAAAGTGAAGATTGGCTCGAACAGTGTAAAAGTCAGCCTCTTCCGCCCCCATTTCAATCGCTTTATCGGTATAGGAAAGGATCTCTCGAAGCCGCTCTGCAGATATCGACGATGTCTTACCAGACTCCTGCATAGATACGATGGCCTTGGCCGCCCAATAGTAGGCATCCTGATCTGCGCTCGCCAGTATCTTCCTGGATTCACTCTGCACATCATTGCTCAGGATGCTTTTGACGATCGCTCCTGCCTTGAAGAGGACCCGATTCGATTTGGGGAACATGCGCTCGGCGCGAGCGAGGAAAGACTTCTCAAACTCACGAAGATTGAGATCACCACACATTTCCGAACACTCAATCAGATCTTTCGGCGATCGGATGTCCTTGTCGAGCGCAGCCAATTCTAATTCGAGTTCTTGCCCCTTCTTATTCTGTCGAAGGAGCAGCAAGACCTTCTCTGCATAGGTCATTCTTTGAAGGTTCTCGGGTCGATCCACGGGCTTCTGATCGTTCACTTTAGCTTCTAATTGCTGCAATTCGTCTTTCAATCGTTGCTCGGTGACGGTCGGCCCAAAGAACCCTTGAACTGAAGCCTGCCAGGAGAAACCCAGCCCAAGAAACACAACCGCGATGGCGGCCCCACCCCAGGCCAGATATCTTCTCCATGAAGTGTTGACGTGCTTCTTTTCAATG
>JARGOJ010000190.1:10630-11630 GCA_029210225.1 Planctomycetota bacterium | reverse complement strand
GCAATCTTTCGCTTGAAGGAGAGAATTGTTGCCCGTCACACTGATCCCGATATCACCCTGAGCTGAGAGATTCACAGTCTCCAAAGTCACTTGTCCGGATTCAATAACTAGGGCACGATCTTTATTCTTTCCTCGAAAGGTCAGGCCTCGAAGCAATGTCTCACCTCGTTTCAAAAGCAGGCATGGACCCTTTTTTGAGCGCCAGACAACAGGCTTCGAAGAGCTGCTCGCAACAATAGTCCGCCCCTCTTTCAAGACAATACTCTCGACATATTCCCCCGGTTCAACCTCAATGATCACTTCTTTCGGTGAGGCTTTAAGGGCCTCACCGATGCTTTGGAAGCCGCCCTCCCGCCCTTCTTTCGAGACAGTCACTGAAGCCGAACGCTTTAAGAAGACCTTGTCCTTGTAGACGTTTCCCGCCCCGTCCGTCAATTCAACAGGGATACTCTTGCCTTCGACTGTTAAGGGCACCGTCACGTGAAAGCGCGAATTCTCAATCGGAACACGTTTCCTATCAATCAACAAAACACAATCCGGCTCCGTGACTCCTCCTGATAAAACAGTATCCGCACCAAAGAAGCTCTTGGGCCGCTTGTCCCAAACCACATTGGGGGCCACATTATCTTGATTGAGAAAGAACAAGACCCCCAAGGCCAAGAATGCGACAGCAATCAACGCGAATCTCCATTTCATAGGACTTTGGGACTGTTGCCTTCTCAAGCTCATAAGAGAGCCGTCAAGGCGTTCACCAATATCTGCCATTGTTGGACGATCTCGGGGGTCCTTGCTCAAGCAGTCCTTCACTAGATTGGAGAGCTGACGAGGACAGTTTTTATCTAGGACCTTCAATGGCGCAGGATCACTCTCAAGAACGGCAATACAGTATTTGTAGACAGAGTCGGCCTTGAAGGGCATTTCATTGGATAGGCAATAGTAAAGCAAGACCCCAAAACTCCAAACATCGCTAGGGGGCCCGGGCTTTCCGAATTCAGAGGAC
>JARGOJ010000190.1:0-10620 GCA_029210225.1 Planctomycetota bacterium | reverse complement strand
ATGTATTCCGGAGTACCAATCATCTCACCGCTCATAGACAAAGCCGTGAGGCTCTCCACTCCAGCCTTGGCCTCTTGTTTGACCAATCCAAAGTCGATCAAGATAAGGCGCTCTGTCTCCCTTTGCATCAAAACATTCGCCGGCTTTAAATCGCGATGAGTCACCCCCGCCTTATGGCAATAAACAAGAGCCGAAGCCAGGTCCTTCAATTTGGGAATGAGCCACTCTAACTCGATCTCTCCTTGCTCCCTAAACGTCCTCTTAAACAATGCCTCCAAATCTTCGCCTTCGATGAAATCCATCACTAAATAGGGAGCTTGGTTTTCGTAGCCAAAGTCATGGACTGTCAGAATATTCGGATGACGTAACTGCCCCAAGGTTTGCGCTTCTCGTTTGAAGCGATCCTCCAAACGCCGATCAGAGTTCGACTTTAAAATGACCTTGAGGGCCATCTCACGATTCAATTGAGGATGACGAACCCGATAAACAACCCCCATCCCCCCACGGCTGATTTCACCGAGGATCTGATAACCTGCAAACATGCTTGAACCACCCGAATTTATTGAATTTGAAAGAGGTGATAGGTTCAATGGTTGGGTCCTCTTAAGGTCGCAAGAAAAACACCTTTGTCGTCGTCTCTTTCCGTTTCCACTTCCTAACGAAGAAGCGCCAACAGGGAGCTTAGTCAATCACCTCTGATGGTGATCTTCGAGTCTTTATCTTTGTATAAGAAGCGCGGCCCCTCCTGCTCAAAGACTGAATTCTCCGCGATCAATTCAGAGCCTGTGAGCAGGCAGAGGTCATGAAGCTTATTACTCATAATCGTCGATTGAAATAGTTTAACCAGGCTCTTTGCCTGGACAACAAGGCCGTTCGCGCCGTTGTCCTTGGCTGTCAATCCCGTCCCGGCCATTTCACTATCATTGGTGATAAAGAACCCGTATTTGTTCCCATTCGCCTCGCAATTCCTCGCCGTTATCCATGACTTCTTAAAGGCTGCGGCGATCCCGCTGCTCTTATTATTATAGGCTTTGCAGGACGTGAATGTGCCCGAAGCCCCCGCCCGAACAAGAAAGCCATCGTTGCCGTTCTCCTTCGACTCACAACCGTCAAAGCTCACCTTGCTCTTGTAGAGAATAACGAAGCCATTCACTCTGTTATCTTCGGCCTTGCAAGAAATGAACTTAGTGTCTGGAGTCGCGAGAGTGCAGAAGCCGTTTAAAAAATTGGAAGAGGCGCGGCTGTTCTTTACGACTGCGACGCCAGCCCCCACTTCCAATACCAGGCCCTCGCCAGCATTATTCGAGAATTGACAGCTCTCCAAATCGAGGGTGCCGCGGACGCCAAAGCTCAATCCAGAGCCATTAAAGTGACTCGGTAAGTCTTTCTTAAGCGTCGAAATGGTGTTCATGACTCGACAGTTATTGAGCGTTGCTTGACTATCTTTAGTGATGCGAAGGCCCAAGCCATTGTTCTCTGTAAAGTTGCAATTTGTGGCCAACAAGGTCGCTTCAAACAAGAAGAGTCCCTTCTCTCCAGCCTTGGAAATTTCACAATCCTCCAGCACAACGCTCGCTCGCCCCTGAACGACAACATTGCAATTCCCGCTCTTCCTAATTTTGCAGCGCTGCAGCTTCCCATTTGCGTCCGTAGATAAGTAAACACCCAACTTCGCGCATCGCTCAATCACGCAATCTTTCGCTTGAAGGAGAGAATTGATGCCCGTCACACTGATGCCGATATCACCCTGAGCTGAGAGGATCACACTCTCCAAAGTCACTTGCCCCGATTCAACAACAAGGCCCCGGTCTTTGTTCACCCCCTTCAACGTCAATCCTCGAAGAAGCGTCTTGCCCCCCTTCACAACAAGGCAGGGACCCTTTTTTGAACGCCAGACGACTGGCTTAGAGGAGCTGCTCGCGACAATAGTCCGCCCTTCCTTTAAGACAATGCTCTCAACATATTCCCCTGGCTCAACCTCAATGATCACTTCTTTCGGTGAGCCTTTCAGGGCTTCAGCGATGCTTCGAAAGCCACCTTCTCGATAGTCTTTTGCGACCCTCACTCCTGAGCGTTTTAGGAAGACCTCGTCTTTGTAGCTGTTTCCTGCTGGGTCGGTCAGTTCAATGGCAAAGCTCTTGCCCTCGAATGTCAGGGGCACCTTCACATGGAAGCGCCAATTTTCAATAGCAACACGCTTCCCATCGAGCAACAAGATACAATCCGGCTCCGTCACTCCTCCCGAAAGAACCATTTGCCCATTATAGAGCCTCTCAGGCCGAGTATCCCAAACAATATCGGGGGCAACATTATCTCGATTGAGAAAAACGAAAAGGCCCACAGCCAAGAAAGAAAGCACTAAAACACCCGCCAACACATACTTCATTGGGCTTGAGGAAGGAAGACCGCTCAAGCCCTGAAGCGAATCATCGAGGCATTCTTCGACCTCTTCCATTGTTGGTCGATCCCGGGGGTCTTTCCTCAGGCAGTCCTTTACCAGGTCGGAGAGCAGGCGAGGGCAGTTTCTATTCCGGGCTTTAAATGGCGCAGGATCATTCTTAATAACGGCCACACAATAGTTGTAGACTGAGTCGCCCTTAAAGGGCTTTTCACCAGTGAGACAATAGTAAAGAAAGACCCCGAAGCTCCAGACATCACAGGCTGGCCCGGGCTTTCCGAAGTCACCGGAGGCGTCAAATTGCTCGGGGGACATGTACTCCGGAGTCCCCAGCATTTCACCGGTCAAAGACAAGTCCGCAAGGCTATCCGACCCTGGCTTAGCCTCTTGTTTAACCAATCCAAAGTCAATCAAGATAAGCCGCTCTGTCTCCCTTTGCAGCAAAACATTCGCAGGCTTTAAATCGCGGTGCGTCACCCCGGCTTGGTGGCAGTGTGCAAGCGCTGAAGCCAGATCTTTTAATTTGGGAATAAGCCAATCGAGGTCGACCTCTCCCTGCTCCCGAAACGCTCTCTTAAGCACCGCTTCCAAATCTTCGCCTTCAATGAAATCCATGACGAGATAGGGCGCCCCCTTTTCGTAGCCGAAGTCACTGACATTAAGAATATTAGGATGACGCAGCTGCCCCAAGGTTTGAGCTTCTCGCTTGAAGCGCTCGGCTAAACGAGGATCGGAGCTCGGTTTCAAAATGACCTTGAGGGCCATCTCCCTATTCAGCTCTGGATGGCGAACTCTATAAACGACCCCCATCCCTCCCCGGCTTATCTCGCCGAGAATCTGATAGCCCGCGAACATGCCTGCTTCGCCGGAGTGCATTGAATTTGAAAGGGGTGATAGATTCAAAACCAACTCCTATTAAAATCCGCTTGAAACGTCAGCGTCCTCGACTGCTGAACTAAGCCACTCAGAGGTCACATCCTCGACCTCTCTTGACAAATTTTCACGCAGTCAATCAATTCCCTCTGATAATGATCTTCGATGCCTTATCTCTGTACAGAAAGCCCGGCCTTTCTTTCTCAAAGACAGAATTCTCCGCGATTAACTTAGAGCCCGTTAGCAGATAAAGATCATAAGTCTGGTTGCTTGTAATCGTCGACTGGAGCAGGTTAACCTCGCTCTTCCCTTTGGCAAACAACCCATACATTGTATTGTCCTTCGCCAATAAGCGGGTCCCATTCATTTTACTGCCATTCAACACAAAGACGCCATACTTATTGCCTCTAGCCGTACAATCCGTCAAAACGATCGTCCCTCCATTCGCTACGATGGAAATCCCGCTGCTCGCGTTATCAAGGGCCTCGCAAGACCTGAATGCACCTGACGCGCCATCATGAACACGAAAGCCATCGGTCCGGTTCTCCCTGGACTCACAACGCTCAAAGCTCACCTTGCCTCTTTTGGAACTCACGAAACCATTTTTCTTATTCCCTTCGGCTTTACAAGCAAGGAACTTCGCATCGACAGTCGCATAGCAATAAAAACCGTCTAAAGCGTTTGAATAGGCGCGGCAATTCTCTATGACCCCGCGTCCAGCTTCCAGAAGCAGGCCATTCCCGTCATTATTGCTAAGCTGACAATTCTCCAGAGCCACTTCGCTACCGCGACTAAAACTCAATCCAGATCCTCTGAATCGATTGTTTTTTTGATCTGGCGGAGAGGCCCGATTATTTTGGACCTTACAGTCTTTTAGATCGACGAAACTATTCGAGAATTTGTACGACACAGCCCGAACCCCGACACCATAATTCTCTGAGATATTACAGTGACTAGCCTTGAGCTTCGAGCTTCTTAAATGAATCCCTACATTTTTTGCCCCAGTGATCACACAGTTTTTCAATTCAATAGAGGCTCCAGACATCACATCCACATTGCGAGAGCCACTCTTTAAAATTTTGCAATCAAGTAGCTTTGCTTGAGCCATTCCCCCAATGTGAAGCCCGGCATTTCCACATTGAACAATGATACTGCCCTTCGCTTCAAACTTCGCGTCCTTACCCATGACTAAGACTCCAGTGCCCTTCGAGGAAGAAACGTAGCAGTCTGTCAAGACCAAGTGCCCGGCTTTCACAACGATCCCCCGCTCACCTTTTTTAGAGGCTTCAAGCCGAATTCCTTGCAACTTGCTTTGTCCTCCCTGCACCAAGAGACAATAGCCTTTTGCGGGGCGCCATGTCACAGTCTTTGAGCGATCCCTCGAAACAATGGACCGCCCCTCTTTTAAGACAATGCTCTCAATATACTCTCCCGGCTCAAGCTCAATGACGACCTCCTTCGGCGTCGCTTTCAGGGCTTCAGATAGACTTCGAAAATCACCATCTCCAAGCTCTTTAGAGACCCTCACGACTCCCGAGCGCTTTAAGAAGATCTTGTCTATGTAGCTATTTCCCGCCGAGTCCGTCAGTTCAATGGCAAAGCTCTTGCCTTCAAATGTCAGGGGCACTTTCACATGGAAGCGCCAATTCTCAACAGCAACACGCTTCCCGTCGAACAGTAAAATGCAATCCGGCTCCGTCACTCCTCCCGAAAGAACCATTTCCCCACCAATGAGCCGCTTCGGACGATCGTCCCAGACGATACCGGGGGCAACAACATCTCGATTGAGAAGAAAGACGCCCACGATCAATAGTAAGATCACTACAACCGCCGCGACCAGCCACTTCACTGAATTATGCGACAGGTCCTCATGTCCGCGTTGAAGAGAGTCAGCGAGGATCTCGCCAACTTCATCCATTGTTGGACGATCCCCTGGGTCTTTGCGCAGGCAGTCCTTTACCAAATCAGAAAGTTGACGAGGGCAGTCTTCATTGAGAATTTTTAGCGGCAGAGGATCGTTCTTAAAAATGGCCACGAAATAATTGTAAATTGTGTCGCCACGAAAGGGTTTTTCACCGGATAGACAGTAATAGAGCAGGACTCCAAAGCCCCAGACATCGCTGGCAGGCCCAGGCCGACCAAATTCACCACCAGCATCAAATTGTTCAGGGGACATATATTCTGGCGTCCCAATCATTTCACCACTCAAAGACAAGTCCGCAAGATGACCTGCTCCTGCTTTTCCTTCCTCTTTGACCAATCCAAAATCGATCAGGACAAGCCGCTCTGTCTCATTCTCAATCAAAATGTTCGCGGGCTTGAGATCTCGATGAGTGATACCCTTTTCGTGGCAATGAGAGAGAGCTTCAGCCAGATCTTTCAGCTTGGGAAGAAGCCAGTTTAAGTCGATTTTCCCACACTCTCGAAAGGCTTTACTAAAAAGCGATTCCAGGTCCTGCCCTTTAATATAGTCTGTGACCAAGTAAGGCATTTCATTCTCGTAGCCGAAGTCACTGACATTAAGAATGTTGGGATGACGTAGCTGCCCTAACGCGCGAGCTTCCCGCTTGAAGCGCACTGTTAAGGAAGGGTCTCCGTCGGGCCTCAGGATAACCTTAAGAGCCATCTCTCGGTCAAGCTCAGAATGCAAAACTCGATAAACAACACCCATCCCTCCCCGGCTTATCTCGCCGAGGATCTGATAGCCCGCGAACACACTAGAATCACCGGATTGCATTGAATTTGAGATAGCTGATAAATTCAACGCCGAATCCTCCTTTTTGAATGAATTTGAAACATCTGAGCTTGAAACCTCTGAGTCTGCCACAACAAAATGAGAGCAATTGTGAGTCACTTCCCCTTGATAGTCACCTTGGAATCTTTATCTTTGGTTAAGAAGCGAGGACGGTCTTTATCAAAGGTCGATTTTTCTGCGAATAGCTCTGAGCCACCGAGAAGTCGAAGATCGTGGCCTTTGTTTTTAGTAATGGTTGATTGAGAAAGCTCTATTCGGCTTCGTCGTCGAACGACGAGACCATTCATTTGGTTATACATCGCCCTTATCTTCACACCTTTCAATTTGCCATCATCCGTCGCAAAGAGGCCATCTTTATTACGATTAGCCACACAATTCTCTAGAAACGCGTAAGCTCCTCTATACGCCACCGCAAAGCCACTGAATTTGTTCCCAAGAGCCGTACATGATGTCAAGGAAGTCACTGCTCCACCTTTAATTAGAAAGCCGTCATTTCCATTCATAGTCGATTCGCAACGAGTGACTTTCACCTTGCTGCTATAGAGAGTTAAGAAGCCGTTAATTTTATTCTCTCTCGCCTTGCAGTCAAAAAACATTGTATCTGGAGTACCCAGAGTGCAAAAGCCATTCAAGAGATTCGAATAGGCCCGGCTCTTCCTAACAACGGCCGTTCCAGCCTTAGTCCCCAAGACCATGCCATGTCCATCATTGTTAGAGAACTGACAATCATTCAATTCCAATTGACCACCCATATCAAAACTTAAACCAGAGCCCTTGAAGTGACGCTCCGTTTCTCTACCAATCGTTGAAACAGTGTTCATAATTCGGCAGCGAGTGAGCTTCACCTCGCTATCTCTCTGCAGGCTCAAACCCAGGCCCTTGTTCTCAATGAAACTGCAATCTTTCGCGACCATCCGACCGGATAAGACATGCATCCCTAGCTCTCCAGCTTTAGAGATATCACAGTCCGCTAACTCAACCTTTCCAGCGCTTTGACAGACTAGATTGCATTTACCACTCCTTTGAATTTTGCAGCGATTCAATGTCACCATTGCACTGTTAGCAATGTTAACGCCCATATTCACGCAATCACTGATTACACAATCGCTCGCCTCAAGCGTCGAATTCATCCCTGTGACAGAAACCCCGACCTCTCCCTTAGCTGTCACGGTCACATTTTTCAGGGTCACCTGACCCGACTCAACGACAAGGCCACTATTGCCGTCAGATCCTTTGAACTCTATGCCTCTGAGCAGTGTTTTACCTCGTTTTACAAGAAGACAAGACCCCTCTTTAGAGCGCCAGATAGCCGGCTTTTCTAAATTGGCCGAGACAATGCTTCGTCCCTCTTTCAAAACGATGCTCTCAGTATACACCCCAGCCTCTAATTCAATAGGCACGTCTATCGGTGAGGCTTCAAGGGCTTCGGCAATTGTTAAAAAGCTCCCATTCCGACCCTGCTTTGAGACTCTCACGACTCCGAAACGCTTTAGGAAAACCTCTCCCTTAAAACTGTTTCCCGCGAGGTCTATTAACTCAAATGCAAAGCTCTTGCCTTCGACTGTCAGGGGCACTTTTACATGAAAGCGCCAATTCTTCACAACCGTGCGCTTCCCATCAAAAATGAATGTGCAATCAGGCTCAGTCACTCCCCCGGAGAGAACAAACTCTTTCTTATAGATTCTCTCCGGGCGAGTATCCCAGACGATATCCGGCGCGACATCATCTTTAGTCAGGAACAAGAAGACAGCCAAGGCCAACAAGATAAGCATAGGAATCAATAGAAATAGCCATTTCAAAGAACCCATTGAGCCCGCTGCGCTCGAATCACTAGCAGAGAAATCGAGCCTGTCCCGCAGCTCATCCATGGTCGGACGATCGACAGGATCTTTACTTAGGCAATCACTGATTAAGTCTTTGAGTTGCTGAGGACAGTTTTCATTGACACTCTTGAAGCGCTTCGGCTCATGCTCAACGATGGCCATACAGTAGTTATATATGGATTCACCGCTGAAGGGCTTCTCACCGGATAGACAATAATAGAGCAAGACTCCAAAGCCCCAGACATCACTCGCAGGTCCGGGTCTACCAAACTCTCCGGAGGCGTCAAACTGCTCGGGAGACATATACTCTGGAGTCCCAATCATTGCTCCGGTCGAGGACAAATCCGCAATACTTCCTGTGCCCGGACTTGGCTCTTCTTTGACCAATCCAAAATCAATCAAGACAAGCCGCTCTGTGTCATTTTCAATCAAGATGTTTTCAGGTTTGAGATCTCGATGAGTGATACCCATTTCGTGACAGTGAGAAAGAGCTTCTGCCAGGTCTTTCAACTTGGGAAGCAGCCAATCCAGATCGACTTCTCCGCGCTCTCGAAAGGCTTTCTTTAACAGCGACTCCAGGTCATGCCCTTTGATATAGTCCGTGACCAAATAGGGCATTTCATTCTCGTAACCGAAGTCTTTGACATTAAGAATATTAGGGTGACGTAGCTGACCTAAGGCACGAGCTTCCCGCTTGAAGCGCGCTGTTAAGGTAGGGTCTCCATCGGGCCGCAGAATGACTTTGAGAGCCACCTCCCGGTCGAGTTCAGGATGAAAAACTCGGTAAACAACCCCCATACCTCCCCGGCTTATCTCGCCGAGGATCTGATAGCCCGCGAACATGCCTGCATCGCCGGAGTGCATTGAATTTGAAAGGGGTGATAGATTCAACACCGACTCCTATAAAAAACCGCTTGATACGTCAGCGTCCTCGACCACTGAACCAGACCGCTCCAATGAGTCATTTGTCCTTGATGGTGATTTTGGAGTCATTATCTTTGAATGACGTTCGAGGGCAGTCTTTCTCATAATTAGAGCGATCAGCGATCAATTCAGAACCTTTTAGTAAAAGAAGGTCTTTGGCTTTGTTGCCCGTGATCGTCGACTCAAATAGCTCGACGCGGCTCTTCTCTTGGACAACCAATCCATTCATAATGTTTTCCTTCGCAGTCAACTTCTGCCCCTTCATCTTACTGCCATTGGTCGTAAAGAAGCCATACTTATTTCCCTCGGCCCTACAATCCGTCGCAACGACCATCGCTTTCTCCACAGCGGCGATCCCGCTCGTCTTGTTATCAAAAGCGCCACAGTTCGTTAGCGTGGCCACTGCGCCACGCCAAATGAGAAAGCCATCATTGCCATTTTTCATAGACTCGCAGCCTTCAAAGCTGACCCTGCTCTTATAGAGAATACGGAAACCGACGTCTTTGTTGTTTCCGGCCTCACAGTCCTTAAATTTCGTCTCTGGCGTCCCACGAATACTGAATCCACACAGACCATTGGAGAAAGATCGGCAGCTCTCAATCGTCCCTTTCCCACCGTCCTTTCCGAAAGCCAAGCCGTGTCCGCCGTTCTTCGAGAACTCACAATCATTCAATGTGGCTCCGCCACCGCCGCTCAAGCTCAAACCTGAGCCATAGTAATGCTTGCCTTCTTGATCTTTCAAAGAAGCTTTGTTATTTCGGAGCCTGCACTGTTTTAGTTCAACAAAACTATCGGTCACCGCCCGGATTCCAACGCTATAGTTTCGTGAAATTTCGCAGCGAGTCGCTTTGAGTCTCGAAGCTGACAAAACAACCCCTACATTCTTAGCCCCAGAGATCTCACAGTCCTCTAATTCAATAGAAGCTCCGGTCAGACAAACGACATTGCGAAATCCATTGTTTTGTATTTTGCAGCTGCGTAGCCTTGCTCGGCCCTTTTTCTCTATTTGAATGCCCGATGCTCCGCAACGATCAATAACAGTGTCCTTGGCTTCAAACTCTGCCTCCCCACCCTTTATAAGAACTCCAATGTCCATCGAGGACGAAACGTAGCCATTTGTGAGGGTCAGCTTCCCTCCCTCTAAAACAATCCCCTTCTGATCTTTCTCAGTGCCTTCTAGGCGAATTCCTTTCAACTCGCTTTGTCCTCGCGTCACGATGAGACAACAATCTTTTTCAGCTCGCCAAATCACAGGCTTTGATTGATCGCTTGAAGTGATTCGCCGTCCCTCTCTTAGGGTCACGGTCTCCCGATATTCCCCCGGCTCGATCTCAATGAGGACACTTTTTGGAGACGCTGAGAGCGCCTCTTCAATACTTTTGAAGACGCCATCACGGCGTTCATTCGACACTCGAAAGACTGTCCAGCGCTTCAGTTTCTTCTCATAGCTCCGAAGATTGCCGGCCTCATCTTTCAATTTGAATTGAAAGATCGCCTCTTTATTGGAGAGCGGGACCGTCACACGAAAACGAAAGTTCTCAATGGGCACCGATTGTCCGTTGAACATTAAAGTACAATTCACTTCAGAGACAGTGCCAGTCAGGGTCACCTCTTCTTCAAACAAGAAGTCGGGAGTACTATCCCAAATCATCGTTGGCGCCAGGCCATCCAAGCTTTGAAAATAGAGCACTCCAACACTGAGAGCAATGAGCAGAACAATGGATGGGACAATCCAAAGCCAAGCATTCTTGAAGGAAGCCCCGACCACCTCACCGTTACTATCTTCTAAAGATTCTTCAAGGATCTCGCGAACCTCATCCATCGTTGGACGAGCATCTTGAGGCTTC